>CADBRW010000226.1 GCA_902797155.1 uncultured Lachnospiraceae bacterium | reverse complement strand
GGCGGTGGAAGCTGCAAAGGCGAAGAGGGATTCAAGTGACACCTCTGGCATCAAGGATAAGATGCAGGAGGAGATCGACGCAAATCAACCGAAGGAGGGGACGCTGGAACTGAGCATGGATCCTGCATTCATGGAGAAGGTCCAGGATCCGACGAAGGTGACCGGGACAGCAGAGAAGGAAGGAAATGACAGCGAGGATAAGGCAACAAAGGAATTCAGCTTCTCGGCAGACGGAACTGCGAAGGTGGACCTGTCAGAAGGGAAATGGACGGTGACACTTGCTGCGGAGGGGTACGAAACGCTGACGATGACGGTTGATATGGTGGCTGCGGAAACAAAGACAGAGACCGCTGTTGTTCTGAAACCGGAGCTTCGGGAGGTGTCCCTGGATGAGGTTCCGGAACGTGAAAAGCTGGAACATTTTCTTGCGGCCTGGAACGGAGGCACCTATGAATGTGATCAGATCGAGGATGGGTTTATGTTCGGGATCTCCTCGATCACGGATATATCCATCGCTCCAAACATTGAGGTTGATGAGGGCGGAGATCCGCTGAACCGTTTTACCTGGGATAATATGTGGAAGCCCTCGGGAGCGGTTGGAATTAATACTGACGGGATCAAGTGGGTTTCAAAAAATATCCTGAACATCTCGGATGAAGATGTGGATAAGGCTTTGGATTATGTGAAGGATATCAATGAGAACACGATTAATTCCTATGAGTACAACGGGTTCTATTATTTCTGCGAAACGGAAGGTAACAGCTATGCAACGGTTTCTACCGAATTTGACGGACAGATCACGGGCGTGAAGACCGACGGCGAGTGCTATTATCTCACGGTGAAACGGCATTATACGGATGCCTGGGCCGAAGGCCGGAACGAGTATGATAAAACCCTGGAATTTAAGCTGCAGCTGAAGACAGTTGACGGCGTGACCTTCTGGTCTATCTACTGGTGCCGGGACCCTGAGGCTGCGGAGCAGTAGTCCCGATCTGTCCGCCGGAAGTTGTGCAGAAAAAGTTTCTTCCCCCACTGCTAAGATGGCATTGTAAAGAACAAAGCAAGCCATTAAGGCAGAAAAAAAGGAGGAAGAGTATTATGAGAACAAATGGTAAGAAAGGTTATCTGTGGCTGTTTCCGGCAATGACACTGGCATCAGCCCTGGCATTTCAGGCAGGCTCCGTGGAGGCGGCAACAGCTGCATCGTATGCAGCGACGAGTGTTTGTGCCGAGGCTGCAACGGCGGCCGGTGTAATCGAGGAGGGAAGTACCTTTGTGCTTTCGTCTGACGGAGTTCTGAAAGTGACATCAAATGCATTTGTCTACAGTGATGTAAGCAGAGACAATCGTGAGTATGTGTACAAGATCGTATATACAAAGGATATTGTAACAGTCCGTGCGGATATGGCCGGTGATATCAATTATACAGATCAGCATGAGTATTGGGGAGCGCAGTTCCAGAATCTGACTGAGATCGTGATCGAGAACGGAGTTAAGTCCATAGGCGTCGGCGCCTTCGCCGGCCTTGACCGTCTTACATCCGTTACCATCGGAAATTCGGTTGATACCATCGGAAAGAGAGCTTTCGAGGATTGCTCAGGTCTTTCGACCATTGTGCTTCCGGAGTCACTTACAGAGCTTCAGGACAGAGTCTTCATAGGCTGCTCCAAGCTGAAGACGGTAAAGCTCGGCTCCAGGATGACCGGTATCGGTGACAACGTATTTGGCGGTTGCACATCCCTCATTTCCATCAATCTGGAAGATACCGAGATCACTTCCATCGGAAGCGAAGCTTTCTATAACGCATCCGCACTCCAGAAGGTAACATTCCCCGCTACACTTGGGGCTATGGGTGAAAGTGCGTTTCAGGGTGCATCCTCACTGGCTTCCGTTGTCATTCCGGCTAAGCTTTCGGTCATTCCGGATAATGCGTTTATGAACTGCAGATCTCTGGCGCAGGTGACCTTTAACTCGGGTCTGTCCTCCATCGGAGAGAAGGCATTCAGAACGACTGCACTGAGGAGTGTGACTTTACCCGCAACGGTGAGCGTGATCGAGTCCAGAGCATTTGCGGACACCTCGCTTTCATCCATCACCTTCCTGGGAAAGACTCCGGTTGGGAATATCGATGAAGATGCGTTTGAAAATGTGACAGGTGCAAAGGGATACTATCCGGCAGGAGGAGATTTCGATGCCCTGAGAGATAAGTTTACAGGTCGAAGCAGTGTAAATATCAACTGGTCCGCAACCGGATCCACGGCAGGCTCCGGCAGCTCCAAGACCAGTTCCGGAACAACCACCAAGGTGTCCAAGGCCGGCTGGCAGAAGGATAAAAACGGCTGGTGGTACAGAAGAGCCAACGGTTCCTATCCGAAGAGTGCCTGGGAGAAGATCTCCGGCAAGTGGTATTACTTCAACGCAAAGGGCTACATGGCTACAGGCTGGCAGAAGCTCGGTAAGAAGTGGTATTATCTCGGAACAGGTGCCATGCAGACAGGCTGGAAGAAGATCTCCGGCAAATGGTACTACTTCAACGCATCCGGTGCTATGCAGACCGGATGGAAGAAACTGGGTGGCAAGTGGTATTACTTCCTGAATGACGGAAGTATGTACGCCAACGGATCAAAGAAGATCGGAAAGAAGACCTATCGCTTCAACGCAGGCGGTGCGTGTCTGAATCCGTAATACCATATCGTATCCTTACAACGGGGGCAGTTCCGAATGGGGCTGCCCTTCCGGTTTGCAATTGCCTGCATTGTATGATATACTGTCTCTGTCTGTACGTCGTGTAGGAGGAGTACAGATTTCGAAAGGTTCAGAAACCTTAGCGCCATGTGGCTGCATTCGGTGTGTCGCACCTGCAGCCTGACGAGGAGAAGCGTAGGGACCGGTTAGAGACGGTTCCGTATCGAAGATTCGGCGGATACGCTTCCGGACGGCAGTTCGTAAGTACCATGACAAAACCGACCGGTAACGGTCAGAACAAAGCATGGTATGATGCAGTATTCTGTGAGGCATGGCGCCTCCGGTAGATTATTAAATTTAAGCGGTGGGAAATGTGACGTTCACGCCCGAAGTGTGTCATTCTGCGCAAGGCGAAGAAGCTTTTTTCGCGTGTTTTTGTTGTAGAATGAACGGTGGCTGTTTGCACATTTTCAAACCATGATCTGAAAGGAGAATTATAATTATGTGTGGAATCGTTGGATTTACAGGGGAACTCCCCGCAAAGGATATTCTGATCAGTGGCCTGGAGCAGCTGGAGTACCGTGGGTATGACAGTGCCGGGATTGCCATTCTGGATGATGAAAAGGGACTGCTTCTGAAGAAGAAGACCGGCCATGTGGCAGATCTTCGTGAGGCAGCAAAGGACATGGATACCAATGGTACCTGCGGTATCGGACACACCCGTTGGGCCACCCACGGCGGAGTGACCGAGGCGAATGCCCATCCCCACAACTGCGGAACCGTTACCCTGATCCACAACGGGATCATCGAGAATTACCGTGAGCTGACGGTTGAATACGGTCTCTCCGAGAAACTGAAGTCCGAGACAGACACAGAGGTTGTGGCTGCCCTTCTGGACAAGCTGTATGACGGTGACCCCATCGTTGCGATCCGTAAGGCAGTGAAGCTGCTGGCCGGAACATTTGCACTGTGTATCATGTTTAATGACCATCCGGACATCATTTACTGTGTAAGAAATGTAAGTCCGCTGGTTGCAGCCGTTTTTGACCAGGGAACCATCATCGCATCGGATCTGACTGCGCTGATCCCCTATTCCAAGAAGTATTTCGTAGTTCCCGAATATCATATCCTGACCATGACCAAGGATTCCATCCGTGTGGAAGATATGAAGGGCAACAAGGTAACTCCGGAGATCCTGACCGTGGATTGGGATATCAATTCGGCACAGAAGGGCGGATACCCGCATTTCATGCTGAAGGAGATCTACGAGCAGCCGGAAGCGCTGGAGCGTACCATCATGCCCCGTGTATCCGACGGCATGCCGGACTTTACCGAGGACGGTATTCCGGATGACGTACTGAAGAATGTTCAGCGTGTGGTTGTAGTTGCCTGCGGAACCGCCATGCATGCAGGTATGGTGGGTGCCAAGGTGATCGAGAGCCGGCTTCGCATCCCGGTTCAGGTGGAGATCGCATCCGAGTTCCGTTATAAGGATCCCATCATCGATGAGACGGCACTGACCGTGATCCTGTCCCAGTCGGGAGAGACCACGGATACGCTGGAAGCCCTGAAGATCGCCAAGAGCCGCGGGTCGAAGACCATTTCCATCGTAAATGTAAAGGGCTCCACCATTGCCCGTGAAAGTGATTATGTGCTCTACACCCATGCGGGTCCGGAGATCGCCGTGGCAAGTACCAAGGCGTATACGGTACAGATCTCTGCCATGTATCTTCTGGCAGCACGGATGGGCTTTGTAAAGGGAATCCTTTCCGAAGAGGAGACAAAGGAATTTATTGCGAAGCTGTCCGATGCCGGAGAACTGATCTCAAAGACCCTGGAGAATGCCAATAACATCAAGCGCATCGCCAACCATATCAAGATGGCGCAGGATGTCTTCTACATCGGCCGCGGTATCGACTATACCATGAGCCTGGAGGCATCTCTCAAGCTGAAGGAGATCTCCTATATTCACGCAGAAGCATATGCAGCAGGCGAACTGAAGCATGGTACCATCGCGCTGATCTCTGAAAATGTGCCGGTGATCGCCATTGCAACGGAACCGTCGGTCTATCCGAAGACCATTTCCAACATGAAGGAAGTAAAGAGCCGCGGTGCTTACGTGATCCTGATCAGTCAGGATGCGGAGAAGCCGGATGATTCCGTATGTGACCGCCAGATCCGGATCCCGGATGCGGAGCCTGCCTTCTCGGTATTCTCCACGGCAGCGGTACTGCAGCTCATCGCATACTATACCTCGGATGCAAGAGGACTGGATGTAGACAAGCCGAGGAACCTGGCGAAGTCCGTAACCGTAGAGTAAGGTGAGGGGGGACAGAACCCTTGTCATTAATTTAAAGGAGTCGCAGTGTGTACCATGAAAAATGTTACACGCTGCGGCTCCTTTTTAATGCAGATTGGGGGCTGACCCCAGGCGGTACGAGACAGGACGGGGTCAGACTCCCCGAAGGGGGTCTGACTCCCGTCCTGCCCGGCTTTCTGCTTCGATCTGTTAACCCCAGGACTGTTCTGTGGTTCCCTGCTCGGGATTCTCCGGAACATCCGGATTCTCAGGGGTGGTGGTTTCATCCGATACGGTCGCGATCACCAGCTCGTCGATGGCCCGAAGATCATCGTCGGAGATGTAGAAGGTACTCTTGCCCTCGATGATCCGCACGGTAACGGTCTTGGGATCCTGATAGGTCAGGTTCTTCGCGTATTCTTCCAGGATGTCCAGGATGCCGGAAGCGAATTCTCTCCGGTATTCCTCCTTGGAGTAATTGTTGTATTCGCCTGCTGAAACCTTCTTGTTGAAGCTCCCAACATATTCCACTGCGGCATCATGGGTATCGTTCAGGATATTGATCGGGTAGATGGTGATGTCCACATAGTAGATGCCGTTGGTCATCCGGGTGGGTGCCACCTCATAGCGGATCTTGCTGTAGATCAGCTTGGCCACCTCGATCATCCGCGGCCCCATGTCCGGGTCGCTCATGATGTCCAGCCCGTAGTAGGCATTCAGGTTGTTGGCCAGCCGGGTGGCATTCTGCAGGTAAAGCGCTTCGGCGTCTGCCTGATTTACTCCCGTGGTCTTGATATACTCATCCGAGGTGCCCAGATAATTGGCTGTGATCAGAGACTGAATATAGCTTTGAAACTGGCTTTCCTTGCTTCCGCAGCCGGTGAGCAGCCCGGTGCACATGACCATAAGAAGCAGGATGCCACATACTCTCTTCTTCATTTGAAAACCTTTCTTTTCATGGATGGATAAGACAGTCCGTCCGTTTCTCAAAAGGCATTTTAACACATTCCCATGGCTTACACAAGTTTGCTTTCTATCGGTACATTTTTTTGAAGAAACGGAAAAAATGGGGTGCATATCAATAAGGAATGTGATATAATTTTGGGGCACAGGGTTAGAATCAGGGACAGTGTGGATTGCGAAAGATCCGTGCCAAATGTCAGAAAGGGGATTTACCATGGAATTCGATTTAAAAACAGTGTCATTCGGCGGATATGATAAGAAGGCAGTTGAGACCTACATCACAGAGATGCAGCAGGACTATGAGAAGCAGATCTCTCAGTTGAAGGAGACTACGGTCAAGCTGGGCGAGACTGTAGACAGCCTGCGTAAGATGCGTGAGGTAAATATGAGCGAGTCCAAGGATACCGTGGACAAGCTGAAGGTTGCAAATACAGATCTTCAGGATGAGCTGGAGACACTGCGTGCAAAGCTTGCCGATTATGAGGCAAACGAAGAGGATTACAGAGCAAAATACGAGTCTGTCAGCAAGGTTGCGCTGGATGCGCAGATGCGCGCTGACCGTCTGGTGCGCGATACAGAGCATGAGTGCGAGTCCAAGAAGGCAGAGGTTGCTGCCGAGCTTGAGAAGATGATGGAAGATACACGCAGCCAGTGCGATGAGCTGAAGTCTACCACTGAGGCTGAGTGCGCACGTCTCACTGAGGAGACGAACGAGCGCTGCAGTACTTTGAAGTCCACCACCGAAGAGGAGTGCGAGCGCCAGAGATCCACGACCAGCTATGACTGCGCAAATCAGAAGCTTACCACAGAGACCTACTGTGATAACCTTCGTTCGAATACAGAAGCAGAGTGCGAGAAGATGAAGGCCGAGGCTGAGGCAGAGTGCGAGGAAATGAAGCAGAAGACCAGAGAAGAGGTTCATATGACCCGTTCTCAGGTGAAGCGCGAGTGCGAGAGCATCAGCGAATTCGTAACACAGCTGCAGGCTTCCGTAGAGCAGGTTGCTGCTTCGGTGAAGAAGACAAAGGAAATGACGGACGGAGCCTTCGGCGACCTGAACCAGTAAGGACAAAGCGGAAGGCATACGAATCACACAGGACGAAAAGCAGGGATTGCTGTCCCTGCTTTTCGGTCTAAAGGGGGTGGAGGCATGGATCGGATCAGAGATTATCTGTTACGTGCACTTGCGATGACCAAGAGCTGCGTGGTTGTAATGAAATATACGAAGGACGAACCGGTAACCCGGACGAAGCTGGAGTTTATATCCGAAAATGTGGAACAGCTCGGAATGAATCTGGCCAGTCTTAAGGGTGGTTTCCGTCTGCCCAAGGATTACATCCATCCGGAGGACCGGAATGGATTTATCGATGCTGTCAGCATCGCTGCCGAGACTCAGGCGAACTTCACCTATCGTCTGCGGCTGGCGGGGGATGACGGTGTGATCCGGAATGTGGATGTCAGCTCCGAGTATGTGGATTATGATGCGGACTATTATATGATCGAGTATGTCTTCCAGGAGATCGCACAGCCGGTGGAAACGGCGCCCTCCGAAACCCTGAAGACCAAGGACAGCATCGGACGCATTCTTACCAAGGATGTGCTTGCAGATGAGGCGCTGGGAGAGTTCTTCGGGCTTTTTGCAAAGGCCTACGGACTCTATTCCACCATCGTGGATCAGGACGGACATTCCATCTTCCCGCCGGTGGGACCGGAAGCCTATCTTGGATATTACTATGATATGTTCGAACGTCCTGAGAATCAGGAGCAGTTTGAAAGCATCAAGCGTTCTGCCCTGATGCAGGAAGAAGCAGTCTATATGGAGCTGAGAAATGACGGAAATCCGGACAGCCGGATCTCTGCCGTTCCCATCATGGTATGCGGTCTGCATCTGGCAACCTGGATCCTGTGTTCCCATGACAAATCCCAGACGGCCGCTCTGCGGCTGGCATCCAGAGAACAGTACCGGCTCGGTGAACTGATCTCAGGATATATTCAGCGTGCCATCATGGCAGGCCGGCGCAGCAACCGGGAGAAGGAGCTGGAGAAACAGCTGGAATTTGAGCATAAACAGATTAAGGCTCTGGCGGAACTGAATGATATCATTCGGGAGGATAAGGCCGACGGACTTTACAGGATACTGAAGCAGGCAGCCGGTCTTCTGGATGTGAGCTACGCACTTCTGACACGTAGAAAGAGCGGAAGAGATTCCGCGGAAATGCCTGAGGTATACTACAGTCTTACGGGAGATATCCCCCATGAGATCAACTATGAAGGGTTCAGTGAGGAAGAACGGATCCAGATCCAGACGGAAGGTTATGTGGTAGACAGGAAGAGTATGACCAACCGGATCCGTGTAAGTGTTTTTCAGGGGCTTACCCGTGCGGCCATCATTGTACCGGTCCGTATCACGGATGAGGTGGTGGGAAAACTCGTTTTCCTGGAAACCCGGAGAGAAAGGGTCTGGACGGAATCGGAGATCAACTTCGCGAAACATATCGCAAAAATGATCGGTGAGTGCATCACCTATATTGAAACGGCGGGCTCGAAGAAGTCCGGCGGAAATGAGCTGCTGGGAATCTTCCATCAGCTGACCATCAATCTCTTTATCAAAGAGAATGAGACGGGTCGTGTGCTTTTTGCAAATGAGGCCATGAACCGGAACCTGGGCATGGATTTTGTGGGACAGGATTCCCGCAGGATGATCCCGGATGGAAAAGAAGACTATGAGAGCTATCCGCGTACTTTGCTTGAATCTCAGGAACCGCAGCAGAGTATCCGGAAATGGCGCAGATATATCAATGAACTGGGCGGCATCTATGATGTGACGGAGATCCCGATGGAATGGATCGACGGATCCGCCGCAACGGCCGTGCTGCTCCGCATCGCCCAGGATTAATACAGTGTTTACAGATTTAGGAGGAAACCGTAATGGCTAGTGCAGATATCGGCATCGATCTTGGTACTGCAAGCATACTTGTATATGTGAAGGGACGAGGCGTTGTGCTGAGAGAGCCCTCGGTGGTTGCGTATGATAAGGATCTTGAGAAGATCGTGGAGATCGGTGAGGAGGCCCGGCTCATGCTGGGACGTACTCCCGGAAATATCATCGCCATCCGTCCGCTTCGTCACGGAGTGATCTCGGATTATACCACCACGGAGAAGATGCTGAAATATTTTATCCGTAAGGCAGTGGGCCGGAATTTCTTCGGACGCCGTCCCCGGATCTGTGTATGTGTTCCTTCCGGGGTAACGGAGGTGGAGAAGCGTGCGGTTGAGGAGGCTACCTACAATGCAGGCGCAAGAGATGTTACCATCATCGAGGAACCCATCGCTGCAGCCATCGGCGCAGGTATCGATATCGTAAGACCTGTGGGGAATATGGTGGTTGATATCGGCGGAGGAACCACGGATATCGCCGTGATCTCCATGCGTGGCGCAGTTGTGAGCCACTCCATCAAGGTGGCGGGAGATGACTTCGATGACGCCATCATCCGTTATATCCGTAAGCGTCATAATCTTCTGATCGGTGACCGCACCGCGGAGGAAGTGAAGATCAATGTGGGAACCTGCTATAAGCGGCCGGAGAACATTTCCATGGATGTGAGCGGAAGAAATCTGGTGACAGGACTTCCGAAGACGGTGATGATCACTTCGGATGAGACGGAAGAAGCGCTGCGTGAGCCCACGGGGCAGATCGTGGAAGCCATCCATTCGGTAATGGAAAAGACACCTCCGGAGCTGGCGGCGGATATCGCAGACCGTGGAATCGTGCTGACCGGCGGGGGCGCTCTGCTTCATGGCCTGGAGCAGCTGATCGAAGAGAAGACAGGCATCACCACCATGACAGCGGAGGATCCGCTTTCTGCCGTTGCCATCGGTACGGGAAAGTACGTTGAGTATATCGATGACGAGAAATAATCGTTAATGGAGCCTTTTGTCCATGGTGTGCGAAGGTTATATCGAAAAAATCATTTACAGGAATGAGGAGACCGGGTATACCGTTTTTGCGGTGGAGACCACGGAGGGAGAGGATATCTTCGTTGGGAACCTGGCCGGAATCTACGAAGGGATGTACATTCAGGCGGAGGGGGACTATGTCCATCATCCCCAGTATGACATCCAGTTTCAGATACGCAGCTTCGAGCTGTCCATGCCCTCCGATGCCGTGGGAGTTGAGAGATACCTGTCCTCAGGACTGGTGAAGGGCATCGGTGCGGTTCTGGCGAAAAGGATCGTGGGAAAGTTCGGAGAGGACACTCTCAGGATCATGGATGAGGAACCGGAACGGCTTGCCGAGGTGAAGGGCATCTCCCTGCAGAAGGCCAGAGCCATCGGGGAAGCCTATCAGTCAAATCATGAATATCAAGAGGTTATTATCTATCTAACCAAGTATGGCATCCGCGCAAATCTTGCGATGAAGATCTACGAAATCTACGGAACGGATGTCTATTCCATTCTCAAGGAAAATCCATACAGGCTGGTGGAGGATGTCCCCGGCATCGGCTTTCGGCGTGCAGATGAGATTGCCGCCGCTGTCGGTGTGTCCGCGGACAGTGTATACCGGCTGCAGTCTGCCATTCTCTATGTGCTGACACAGGGGATGAGTGAAGGCCATATGTACCTTCCGGAGCAGTACCTGACGTATCTCGTCGGCATGGTCATGAATTATGAAGGTGACTATGACGAATTTGCAGACCGCATCCATGATCAGCTGCTGGATATGGCCATGGAACGGCGTTTGGTACTGAAGCAGATCAGTGTGGACGGAGATCCCGGGAGTCCGGCCATTACAGCGGTGTATTCCTGGTGGAATTACCGGAATGAGGTGGAGAGCGCAGGAATGCTTTCGGAGCTCTGCCTCAGGCATGAGACACCGAAGGAGGAGCTGGATACGGCGATCCGTGAGGTAGAGCGGAGTCTGTCCATGGAGCTGGATCCGGAACAGCGGAAAGCGGTGGAGACCTCCATCTGCTCCGGAGTGTCCGTGATCACGGGTGGTCCCGGAACGGGAAAGACCACCATCATCAATGCGCTGATCCGGTATTTTGAGAACAGCGGGCAGGAGGTGGAGCTGGCAGCGCCCACGGGGCGTGCGGCAAAGCGCATCACCGAATCCACAGGTGTGAAGGCGCGGACGATCCACCGTCTGCTGGAATTCTCAGGGGAACCGGGCAAGGAAGACCGGCAGCGTCTCTATTTTGCCAGAAACAAAGAGAATCCGCTGGAATGTGATGCAGTCATCATCGATGAGGCTTCCATGGTTGACGCATCTCTGTTTCATGCGCTGTTACAGGCTATTCCTTATGGGACGCGTCTTATTCTGGTGGGAGATATCGACCAGCTTCCTTCGGTGGGAGCCGGAAATGTGCTGCATGACATCATAGAAAGCGACTGCTTCCCTGTGACGACGCTGACCACCATTTTCCGTCAGGCGGAGGAAAGCCAGATCGTCAGCAATGCACACCGGATCAAGAACGGTGAGCATCTGCCCATCAGTAATAAGAGTAAGGATTTCTTCTTCATTCCCCGCAACGGTGCACAGGCTGTGGGAAGGGAACTGGAGGAGCTGCTCAGGAAGGATCTTCCCGGTTATCTGGGAGTCAGTCCGGAGGAGATTCAGGTCCTGACACCCATGCGGAAGGGGGACCTGGGGGTTGAGGCACTGAACCGCAGACTCCAGGAGGCCATGAATCCGCCCTCTCC
>CADBRW010000225.1 GCA_902797155.1 uncultured Lachnospiraceae bacterium | reverse complement strand
CGTCGAGATCTCCCAGGCGGTTGCGGATGTCTGCTCCGTCTGTCTGGCGGTCCCGCTGGCAGCCTCCGAACTGCGAAAGATGCGGGATCATGTTGCGAAACCACATGCTGTGTTGTAAAATGATTATGTGAGATTGTAAGCTGTCAGGAGAGGGTATGAAGCGATATAAATACAATCCAATTGAATTTGCTGCGCTGGAGCGGAGCGTGGTTCCGTATGCCGTCTATCAGTATATCGATCAGCGGGTGGTTGCCATCGTGCTGTCTGACGGTTTTCGGGAACTGTTCGGGCTGGAGGACCGGGAGGCGGCGTATGAGTTGATGGACAGCAACATGTATCGCGATGTTCATCCGGATGATGTGGACCGGATCGAAAAAGAAGCGATACATTTTGCCACGGAGGGCGGCGAGTACAATGTGATCTATCGCTCCAGAAAGAACGATGAGTACAGGGTGATTCACGCCGTGGGCAGGCATATCTATCCCGAGGATGGCGTGCGTCTTGCCATGGTCGCGTATACGGATGAGGGAGCCTATATCGGGTCAGGTGAGGTTCAGGAGGAGCTGCTGACCCGGGAGTTCAGTGTTGCTCTGCAGGAATCCAGCCTGCAGCGGAAGACCAACTATGATTCCCTGACCGGACTGCCGAACATGACTTATTTCTTTGAACTGATCAAGCCCTTTAAGGATCAGGCAATACGCGACGGAAAACGGTGTTCTCTCTGTTTTGCGAATCTGAACGGTATGAAATACTACAACAAGAAGTTCGGCTTTGCGGAGGGAGATAAGCTGCTTCGACTGTTCGCGGATCTTCTGGTGAAATATTTCGGAAGCGAGCATTGCTGCCGTGTCGCCCAGGATAACTATGCGTTCTATTCCTATACGGAGGGATTGGACCGGACTTTGGAAAGCCTCTTCATGGAGTTTGAGGTCATGACCGGCAAGCGGGGCGTGTCCGTGCGCGTGGGCATCTATCCCAGTGATATGGGCTATGTGGACACCAGTTATGCCTGCGACCGGGCCCGATATGCATGTAACACCATTCAGAATACAAACAGCTCCCAGAGTGTAAAATTCGATAATTCCATGCTGGAGTTTGAGACCAACCGCCAGTATGTGCTGGAGCATTTGGATCAGGCCCTGGAGGAGGGATGGATCAAGGCTTACTTCCAGCCCATCGTCCGTACCGCAAATGGGTGCGTCTGCGACGAGGAAGCGCTGGCCCGTTGGATCGATCCGGAGAAGGGTATGCTGTCGCCGGCGGAATTTATTCCGGTGCTGGAGGATGCAAAGCTGATCTACAAGGTAGATCTCTACATGGTGGATCAGGTCATTAAGAAGCTGAAGGAGCAGATACAGGCGGGACTCTATGCGGTTCCCAATTCGGTGAACCTGTCCCGGACAGACTTCGATGCCTGCGATATCGTAGATGAGATCTGCAAAAGGGTGGATGCGTCAGGCCTCCCCAGAAGTCTGCTGAGCATCGAGATCACCGAGAGTGTTGTAGGCAGTGATTTTGAATTCATAAAGGAGCAGGTGGAACGGTTCCAGCGCCAGGGCTTCCGCGTCTGGATGGACGATTTCGGAAGCGGTTATTCCTCCCTGGATGTCCTGCAGAGCATCCATTTCGATGTGATCAAGCTGGATATGCGTTTCATGAAGCAGTTCAACAATGACGAGAAGAGCCGTGTCATTATTACCGAGCTGATGAAGATGGCGCTGGGTCTGGGGATCGAGACGGTCTGCGAGGGTGTGGAACGTGAGGACCAGCTTGAATTCCTGGCGGAGGTAGGATGTACCAGGATCCAGGGGTATTATTACTGTAAGCCCATCCCTCTTGAGGGAATCCTGGAACGGTACCAGAAGGGGACTCAGATCGGCTTCGAGAATCCGGAGGAATCCGAGTATTACGGTGCAATCGGAAGGATCAACCTGTACGATGCCGTGGCGCTGGCCAGAGAGGAACAGGGGACCATGGGGCAGTATTTCAATACCCTGCCCATGGCTGTGGTGAGTATCGATGATACCTATCTCAAGGTGGTTCGCTGTAACAAGTCCTATCGGGAGTATCTGATCAAGACGTTCCAACTGGACGATGTGGATGCGCCGGTACCCTATGCGAGCTTCCTTGACGGGTTCAGTTTTGCATTTGCAAAGGCCCTGAAGAAATGTGCCGATACCGGAGAAAGGGTCTTTCTGGATGAACATCTCAACAGTGAGTCCACCATTCGGGCATTTATCCGCCGGATCGCACATAATCCGGTGACAGGCGTAACGGCCTGCGGCGTTGTGATCCTGGGAATCTCCCGTGATACGGGCCAGGGTGTTACCTATGCCGATGTGGCTAACAGCCTTTCTACGGACTATATTCATATGTATTATGTCAACCTGGAGGAGGAGACCTTCATCGAGTACACGCCGGATCCTAATGCGGATGCGCTGGTGGTGGAGCGGCATGGAACGGATTTCTTCGCAGCCAGCCGCAGGGATGCGCTGGAGTACATTTATCCGGGCGATGCGGAACAGTTTGCAGAGGTTTTCCACAAGGAGAATATCCTGCGCAGTCTGGATGAGAACGGGGCCTTCACCTACACCTATCGTCTGTTGGTAAACGGTGCACCGGTTTACGTGCATCTGAAGGCTGTGCGCATGACCAGAAATGATAAATATATCATCATCGGTGTCAGCAACATCGATGCCCAGATGCAGGATCAGAAACGTATGGAACGGCTGAGGGAGGAGAGAGTCTCTTACGCAAGGATCGCGTCTCTCACCGGTAATTATATCGTGATCTATATCGTGGATCCGAAGACCGGACATTTTGTGGAGTATGATGCCACAACGGAGTATGATGATCTGAATATCGCCAAGGAGGGAGATGACTTCTTTGCGGCTTCCAGAGAGAAGACTCTGCGGATCATCTGCCCGGAAGATCTTGCGATGTTCAATGAATTCTTCACGAAAGAGAAGATGATAGAGGAGATCGAAGAAAACGGCGTATTCACGATGACCTACCGCCTGATGATCAACGGAAGCCCCAACTATATCAATCTCAAGGCTGCCATGGTTCAGGAGATGGATGGGCCGAAGCTGGTGGTTGGTGTCAGTGACATTGATTCACAGATCCGCCGCGATATGGAGTTCGGAGCAATTTCGAAGAATTAAGCAAAGAAGGGGTCAGACCCCGTTACAAAATTGTTACATTAAAATGTAACAGTTTCGTAACGGGGTCTGACCCCTTTCTTAGTGCTTTAGTTGAAGCCCTCACGCGGAGCATAGGAGGTATGCAGAAGCTTGTGGGCTTTATGCGTGTTCGGCGCGCCCAGGAACTTGTCATACAGCTCTATGATCTGCGGGTTGTTATGGGACTGGCGCACGGTCTGGCGCTCGTCCTCGGAGTACAGGGCCTGTGCCCGCTTCTCCTTGTAGGTGTCGATGATGTCGTCGTCTTCGTTGGGAAGGAAGCAGGGCCGTACATACGGCTGGCCGCCGCCGTTGATGCAGCCACCCGGGCAGCCCATGATCTCGATGAAATGATACTTGGACTTGCCTGCCTTGATCTCGTCCAGCAGAACCTTCGCGGACTTCATACCGGAAGCGATCGCCACATTTACAACGGTTCCGTTGATATCCAGAGATGCCTCGCGGATACCTGCGTCATGGCCACGGACCTCTTCAAATGTGATGGCATCCTTCTCCTTGCCTGTAAGCTTGAAGTAGACGGTACGGAGGGCTGCCTCCATAACACCGCCGGTGACACCGAAGATCACACCTGCGCCGGAGTAATCGCCCATGATGTCCGGATCCCAGTCTTCCTCGGGAAGACGGGTGAACATGATACCGCTTCGCTTGATCATCTTCGCCAGCTCGCGGGTGGTGATCACGGCATCCACATCCGGGAGACCGTTTACCTGCAGCTGCTCACGCTGACGCTCGAATTTCTTTGCCACACAGGGCATTACGGATACAACGAAAATGTCCTTCGGATCGATGCCCTTCTGCTCTGCCCAGTAGGACTTGATGATGGCACCCTGCATCTCGTGAGGAGATTTGCAGGAGGACAGATGGGGAAGCAGATCCCCGTAATTGTACTCGGCATAGTTGACCCAGCCCGGAGAACAGGAGGTGATCATGGGAAGAACACCGCCGTTCTGGATCCGGCTCAGCAGCTCGTGACCCTCTTCCATGATGGTCAGGTCTGCGCCGAAGTTTACATCATAAACCTTCTCAAAGCCGAGACGCCGCAGTGCAGCGATCATACGGCCGGTTACCGGTGTTCCTATCGGATATCCGAATTCCTCGCCCAGAGCGGCACGGACAGCCGGAGCCACCTGAACCACCACATGCTTGCCGCTTCGCATAGCCTCGTCCACCAGATCGATCTCGGAATGCTCCATGAGAGCGCCGGTGGGACATACATTTACGCACTGACCGCACTGGATACAGGGAGAGTCCGCAAAGCTGCGGTTCTCAGCCGGGGAAACCACGGTGTTGAAGCCGCGGTTCTCAAAGCCCAGGATGCCGAGACCGTGTGCATTCTGGCAGCGAGCCACGCAGCGTCCGCAGAGGATACATTTGGAGGTGTCCCGAACCAGGCCCGGAGCCAGTCTGTCGATATAGGTCTTGCTGTGCATGCCGGCGAAGGCGTCATCCCGTGCGCCGGTGAGCTTTGCAACATGCAGCAGCTCGCAGTATTCATTCTTCTCACACTGCTGGCAGTTCTTGTTGTGGTTGGAGAGCAGGAGCTCTACGCTTTCCCGGCGTGCCTCAACGGCAGCGGGAGAGGAGATCCGAACCTCCATTCCTTCGGATACCGGATATACACAGCTGGCCACCAGTCCTCTGGCACCGGTTGCCTCTACCAGGCAGACACGGCAGGAACCCAGGTTGCACTCGCCGTGATTGAAGGTGCAGAGTGAGGGGATCTCGTATCCGCAGGACTTCGCAGCCTCCAGTATGGTCATGCCTTCCTCTACTTCGTAGGGAATGCCTTCGATTTTGATATTGATCTTTGCCATTGTTTAGTCCTCCTTCCGTCACTGTTTCGAGATCGCACGCATACGGCAGGTGCTGATGCAGGCGCCGCACTTGATGCACTTCGAAGTGTCGATGGTGTAGGAGGGCAGCTTG
>CADBRW010000224.1 GCA_902797155.1 uncultured Lachnospiraceae bacterium | reverse complement strand
TAAACAGACATGTGCGGATACAGAGCGTAGTTCTGGAAAACCATCGCAATATCTCTATCCTTCGGCTCTACTGCATTCACCAGCTTGTCGCCGATCCACAGCTCACCGGAGCTGATGTCCTCAAGACCTGCGATCATACGCAGGGTTGTGGACTTACCACATCCGGAAGGTCCAACGAAGATGATGAACTCCTTATCTGCGATCTCCAGATTGAAGTCCTTAACTGCGTTAAAGCCGTTCGGATAGATCTTGTAAATGTTCTTCAGTGATAAACTAGCCATCTTTTTACTTCCTCCTAAGAATAATATAACTAAAGACAGTTTAACTCCACTTTTTCACTGCTACCTATATTAACCTTTTTACTCATATTAAACTATATGTGAATTGCATAAATAACTCCAAAAAACTTTGTCTAAACTGCACATGGCCCCTGAAACCCCCATCATTTTCAACAAAAAAAGGCGGGCGCTACATTTGAAAAGCGCCCATCCTTTGTGAAATATTCATTAAATATGTAAACCACTTTGAAAGGTGCCAAAATCATGGTATCAATCTTGTACAACCTGCCAATTTTCAGCTAATTTGAGGATAAAATATCATCCTTTGTACCAATAACAACGAGCACATCCAGATCCTTGATATCCACATCCGTATCTGCCGCGTTGAACTCCGTGGTCTCAGTGGTCGCACCGTTAAAGTAAGAGGCAAACTCTGCGCCCTTTCCTTCCTTCAGGATATAGATCTTCGACGCTTCCGTAGTACTCTGGTAATTTCCCGCTTCCACGGAAGTATATCCCATGCCGTTCAGCTTCTCCTTCCATGCGCCTGCCAGACCGTTGGTCTGGGTTCCGTTCAGCACGGCTACCTTGATGCCGAAATCCACCTGCGGAGCTTCCGTGGTGGCTTCCGTCTTTGCTGCCGTAAGCAGCGGATCCGACTGATTCTCCGTAGCCACCGCTCCGGTATTTGCACTGGATTCATCCTTCGCATTCTTTCCGTGGATCAGAGAACGGACCAGGGCAAAGATCAGACACGCGATCACAATTGCCAGGATCACGACGACTGCCCTTAGAAACATGGAAAAAAAGATTCCCGAGGCACTCTGTTTCTTCTTCATTTGCTACCCCTCCACTATCGTACCTTTTCACTAACCTATAGTATAACAAATGTCTTTTCCGTTTTCAAATAAAATGAGAATGTGATACAATGTTTTTTAGAAAACCATGGAAGGAAGAGACGTCATGAAAACAGCTCTTGTGACCGGTGCATCCCGTGGTGTAGGGCGTGCCACCGCTCTTTGTCTGGCTAAGGCCGGTACCTATCCGCTGCTCTGCCTCACGGCTCATACAAATGAAGCGCTTCTTACTGCTCTCACGGAGGAGATCCGGGAAGTAAACCCGGAGCAGGCAGTCCTCTGCAAAACAGGTGATATCGGCGAGCTTTCCTTTGTGGAAGCCATGGCGGAGGAGCTCCACCTGGCCGGCGGGAACGTTCAGCTGCTGATCAACAACGCAGCCATCAGCTATCACGGTCTTCTTTCGGACATGTCTCCGGAGGACTGGGACCGCATGATCCGGACGAACCTCACGGCACTTTACAACACCTGTCACACATTTATCCCTGATCTTATGTCAACCAAAGAAGGTCGGATCATCAACCTCTCTTCCGTCTGGGGTTCCGTCGGAGCCTCCTGCGAGGTTGCCTACTGCGCCGCCAAGGGCGGTGTGGACGCCTTCACACGGGCACTGGCCAAGGAGCTTGCCCCCTCGGGGGTTGCGGTCAACAGCCTCCAGCCCGGTGTTGTGGATACCGATATGAACCGAAATCTCTCCGATGAAGACCGGAGGGCTCTGGCATCAGAGATCCCGGCTGACCGTTTTGCCGCTCCGGAGGAGGTGGCGGAGGCCATCGTACGGCTGTCCGAAATGCCTTCCTATCTCACAGGTGCCACGTTGCGGATGGACGGCGGGTGGTACTGACAGTTCCACATTTTCATGCGATAAGATACATTTGCACGGATCCATTCATGCAGTTTCACACAATATAATGAAACGGAGAAGTTTGATATGGGAGATGTATTTGTAGAATTTTTTTCAGACGAAGCTCTGGAGAATATCATGGTCCTGCTTCAGTACAAGCCGGAGCGGATCATTTATCTGGGTCACAAGCATAATATGATCACGAAGAAAATGAAGAGCCTCCGGAAGTTTGCGGGCATCACCTCGCCGGACACGGTGCTGGAATTCATCGAGGTCCCCCGCGACAGCCTGGATCTCTGCATCCAGACCATCGACGATATCTGCGACGAATACCCGGATGCCCGGTTCGAGCTGACCGGCGGCGGAGAAATGTTCCTTATCGCCTTCGGCTATGTCAGCGCTTCGAGGAACACCAGGACCCTCCGGATCGATCCCTATACCGGAACGGAAATGGACTTCTCCGAAGGTAAGGCGCCGGTTTCCACAAAGACCGGTGTGCAGATCTCCGTCGCCGAGAATATCGTTCTCCACGGCGGCGTTCTCCGCGCCCCCATGAACAACTGGCGCTTCACCGAGCAGTTCCGGGAAGAGATCCGCACCATCTGGGGTGTGGCCTGTGAACTGAGGCACAACTGGAACAAGCATCTGGCGGTGATCGAAGAGGTGGTAAAGAATTACCCCGCCGACGAAGACGGCGTTTACCGGTTACCGAAGGCTGCGCTCCGGGACGCAGTACAGATCCTGCAACGCCTGAACGAGGCGGGAATGATGAACTTCTGCCGTTTCGAGCATTCCCGGGTGGTCTTCCGTTTCAAATCCAAACAGATCCGGGAGATCGTAACGAAGACCGGAAATATCCTGGAGCTTCATGTATACGAGGTCGCCACCCGTCCGCCCACCGAATTCACGGACGCGGTAGTGGGGGCCGTGATCGACTGGGACGGCGAAGCCGAGATCGCGACTGACGCCTATCCCGACGGACGTCCCCGCAGTGAGACCATCAATGAGATTGACGTGATCCTGATGCGTTCCGCAGTTCCCACCTTCATTTCCTGCAAGAGCGGCCGGGCGGATTCCAAGGCTCTTCACGAGCTGGAAACCGTGACCTCCCGTTTCGGAGGCAGATATGCAAAGAAGGTTCTCGTGATGGCAACGCCCTGCGACGCTTCCACCAGCGGAACCTCCTTCTTCAAACAGCGTGCCAAGGATATGCACATCTGGGTGATCGACGATGTCTATTCCATGACCGACGCCCAGTTCCTCCGCAAACTCCAGCGGATCCAGGGCGCATAGCAAAAACGGGGACGGCACAAACGCCTTGGCGTTTGTGCCGTCCCCGTTTTTGTCGGGTGCGTCCCCGTAAAGCTGTTTTAGTGTTCTTTGTTGGCGAATCGGGTGTACTTGCCCTGCCATACCAGCTCGATGGTTCCCGTGGCTCCGTTTCTCTGCTTGGCCACAATGATGTCTGCGATGCCCGGTTTCTCGGATGCTTCTTTATTGTAGTAGTCATCTCTGTAAATGAACATTACCACATCCGCGTCCTGCTCGATAGCTCCGGACTCACGCAGGTCTGCCAGTACCGGCTTATGATCCGTACGGGAGTCTACGGCACGGTTCAACTGGGAAAGTGCGATGACCGGCACCTCCAGCTCTCTTGCGACACCCTTCAGTGCACGGGACACCTCGGATATAAACTGCTGTCTGGATTCCACCGGCCGGTTGGAATTCATCAGCTGAAGATAGTCTACGATGACCAGGCCCAGATTCTGGGTCTGTTTCAGTTTTCTGCACTTGGAGCGAAGCTCCGGAATGGTGATGGAGGAATTGTCATCAATGAAAAGCGGTGCCCGGGATAACCGGTCCGTACTCTCCAGGATATGGTCCCAGTCATCATCCGTAAGGGTTCCGGTACGGATCCCCTGTGCATCCACCAGCGCATCCATGGCGATCATACGGGTAACCAGGGATTCCTTGCTCATCTCCAGCGAAAAGACAACCGTGGGAACCTTCTCCTTCAGGATCACATTCTTTGCGATATTCAGCACGAAGGCGGTCTTTCCCATGGCAGGACGTGCTGCCACAAGGATCAGTTCGCCTTTATGCAAACCGGTCAGCTGGTGATCCAGATCGATAAAGCCTGTGGCAAGCCCGTTGATCCGTCCGTCCTTTCTGGACGCTTCCTCGATCTCATCGATAACATCCACAACGATGCTCTGCATGGTGGGGAAGTCTCTGCTTCCGCTCTTGGACTGAACGAGATTGAAGATACTGTTCTCCGCATCGTTCATGATGGCATCCACGCTGCCCTGCGCCTCATAGCAGTCCTTCGCTATGGTCTCCGAGGTACGGATCATCTGACGGAGAAGTGATTTCTCCCGCACGATCTTGGCATAGTCCTTGGCATTTGCGGAGGTCAGCTGCTCAGCCAGGATATCTCCCAGGTAATTCATCTGATACAGGCTTTCCGGTGCCCCCATGGAACGGAGACGTTCCGCCAGGATCACTTCATCGATGGCCTTTCCCTCCCCGTGAAGGGTGGTCATGGCCTCGAAAAGAATCCCGTATTGCGCGTTGTAGAAATCCTCTTTGTTCAGCAGTCCGCTAACGTCGGAAACAGCATCCGCATCCATCAGCATGGATCCTATGATGCTGCGCTCCGCCACATTATCGTGGGGCATGATTCTTTTTACAACATTGTCCGTATCTGCCATAATTCCTTAACTACCCCTGCTCCTTCACATTTACCAGAAGCTCTGCCGTAACCTCCGGATGAAGCTTGATCTGTACTCTGTGACTTCCCAGTGCCTTAATGGGATCCTTCACCTGAATCTTCTTCTTATCTATGGTGAGTCCCAGCTGATTCTTCATAAGCTCTGCGATCTCCTTGGAGGAAATGGATCCGAAGGCTCTTCCGCCCTCTCCCATCTTCATCTCTGCGGTTACGGATGATGCACCGATCTTCTCGGCCAGCGCCTTCGCATCTGCCAGATTCTCAGCAGCCACCTTGGCATCATTCTGATTCTTCAGCTTCAGATCATTCAGATTCTTCGGGGTTGCTTCCACGCCCAGCTTCTTCGGAAGCACGAAGTTCCGTGCATAACCGGGGTTTACCTCTACGATCTCACCTTTTTTTCCCAGGGACTTTACGTCCTGTAATAAAATCACTTTCATGGTTGTTACCTTTCTCTTATAAGTATTGTCAGATACTGCCCTCTGCAGTCATCTCCTTCAGAGTCCTGCGAAGATTCATGAAGAAATCCTCCTTGGACATTCCCGGGAGCTGTGCGCCCGCCACGGTGGCGTGTCCGCCTCCGTTGAAGCGTTCCATGATCAGCTGTACATTTACATCTCCGATGGATCGCGCGGACACATAGAGCGTTCCGTTCTCTGCCTCCGTAACAACGAAGGAAGCCTTCACATTTTCAACGTTCAGCAGTTCGTTTGCCGCCTTGGCCACGGGAACCGTGGGTGCCTCCGGAGAATCCGGGTCCGCATCCACATAGGAAATTGCATAGCAGCCCATATACATCTCCGCGTTGCTGATACCCTGGGCCCGTTCCTTCATGGAGGTCAGGGAGCTGCGGAACATCTTGCGGACACGGGTGATATCCGCACCGCACTTCCGAAGATAGGAGGCCGCTTCAAATGTACGGACGCCCGTCTTGTTCAGGAAGTTATCCGTATCGATCAGGATACCGGAATACATGGCATCCGCTTCCACCGGACGGATCTTCGGCTTAACGGAAATGTACTGGAACATCTCCGTGATCATCTCACACGCCGAGGAAGCAAAGGGCTCGATATAGGACAGAGTTGCGTTCTCGATAGGTTCATTTGACTGGCGGTGATGGTCGAATACCACCACGGTGGAAGCCAGCGACAACAGCTCCTCGCACTCCGTCATGCTGGGGCGGTTGACATCGCAGACCACCAGCATGGTATTTGCATCCACCATACTGAGGGCACGCCCGCTGGGGATGATCATGTCGCCATAATAATTATTCCCCTTAAAGCTGTTGACCACGGGACGGATGGCCTCCGTATCCTCATCCAGAACGATGAAGGCCTTTCTGCCCAGGGTCGTCACCAGACGATAGATGCCCACAGCCGAACCGAAGGCATCCGCATCCGGACGCTTATGGGCCATGATGATGACACGTTCCTTGTTCTCAAGAAGCTCCTCAAAGGCCTGGGCCTTTACACGGGCCTTAACTCGGGTGGTCTTCTCGGTTCCGGTACTCTTTCCGCCGAAGTAGGTGACCTGTTCACCGTTCTTCAGAGCTACCTGATCGCCTCCGCGGCCAAGGGCCAGACCGATGGCAACCTTCGCATTCTCAAAGGCATCCGTGAAGCTTCCTCCTCCTGCACCGATACCGATGGAAAGGGTCATGGGGATCTCATTTCCCACATTCAGATTCTTTACATCATCCAGAAGGGAGAACCGGTCCTCCTGCAGCGTCTTTATGTATTTCTGACGGAAGACAAAGAGATACTTGTCGTTCTCCAAACGCTTTACGATGGCGTCGATGTTGGAAAGATACATGTTGATCTTCCGGTCCACCAGCGCATTCAGGATGGAGTGCTTTACCTCCTCAAGGGAGTTCATTACTTCATCATAGTTGTCAATATATACCAGACCCGCAAAAAGCTTCTGGTCAAAGGTCTCCTGTTCCAGACGGCGTTCGTTGGTCACATCGAAGAGGTACATAACGACTACCACGTCGTCGCCCTTCTTCTCCTGCTTGTTATCCTCGAAAACCGTGGAGAGGTCCACTCGCCGGATCACCGCATTGAACCTGCGGTCTCCGTACTTTACGTCCATGCTGAACTCACCCACCACATCCGCAAGGATATCCGAGGAAAGCTCCGGAAAATAGTTCTCGACTCTGCGGGAAAGGAACTTCTTCTCATTCACGCCGATGGTCTTGTAGAACATGGCATTGGCCCAAAGGACCTTTCCGTCCGTATCCAGCAGCGCATAGGGCACCGCCAGGCCGTGAAGCAGCTCCTTCTGAACCTTTCCCTGCTCCAGCGAATAATCCACCATGGTGGCCTTCACCATCGGAGTCAGCCGTACGTAGGCCAGAATAACGATCAGGATATACACCGCCACTACTATGACCGTGATCAGTGTCTCCTTGGATTCCACCCCGAAGTTCATGACGCAAATGGCAAGCAGTGCCACCGCCAGCAGGATGGGCACAAGGATCAGATATTTGATTTTATTCCGCATTCCTCTGCTTCCCGACATGATCCGTCTCCTGTGATCCTCTTACTTTGCAAAGCTTTCCAGGCGCTCCAGCACCTGAGCGTAGGTTTCTTTATACTTCTGCAGCTTCTGCTTCTCTTCCTCTACCTTTGCGGCAGGCGCCTTGCTGAGGAAGCGCTCGTTGCCCAGCATATTCTCTCCGCGCTTGATCTCGCCCTCCAGACGGGTCTTCTCCTTCGTGAGACGCTCGATCTCCTTCTCGGTATCCACCAGATCCGCAAAGGGCATGTACAGAACCGCATTGTGGATCACGGCTGATACCGCATCCTCCGCGATGCCTGCCTTGTCCGCCTGAACCGATACCTCTGCGGCATAGGCCAGGGGAGCGAAGAAATTTCTGGTCTCATCAAAGAGCTTCTGCAGCTCCTCCTCTTCCGTCACAACGATCACGGCTGCCTTCTTTGAGGGCGGTACATTCATCTCTGCACGAACATTTCGGATGCTCCGGATGGCCTCCTGTAAAATGTCGGTATGACGCTCCTCATCCTCGAAATGAAGCTCATCCCTGTAAACCGGCCAGTCAGAGATCATGATGCTCTCCTCATCGGTAAGTGTACAGTAGATCTCCTCCGTAACGAAAGGCATGTAGGGATGCAGCAGCTTCAGTGCCGTAACCAGCACGGTGCGCAGCGTGTAGAGCGCAGCAGCCTTGGTCTTGTCCGCATCATCCCAGAGCCTCGGCTTCACCATCTCGATATACCAGTCACAGAACTCCTCCCAGAGGAAGCTGTAGATCTTATCGGCAGCGATACCCAGCTCATACTTCTCCATATTCTCGGTAACATCCCGTACAAGGGTGTTGCACTTACTGAGGATCCAGCGGTCTGCCAGCGTCAGGTCGGACAGCTGCACGGCATCGATGGCTGCCGGATCCGCCTTGTCGATATTCATCAGGATGAAACGGGATGCGTTCCATACCTTGTTTGCGAAATTACGGTTGGCGATGACACGCTCCCAGTAGAAGCGCATGTCGTTGCCCGGCGCATTTCCGGTGATCAGAGTGAAACGCAGGGCGTCGGCACCGTACTGATCGATGACCTCAAGAGGATCGATCCCGTTCCCCAGAGACTTACTCATCTTCCGGCC
>CADBRW010000223.1 GCA_902797155.1 uncultured Lachnospiraceae bacterium | reverse complement strand
GGTAAAGAATCCGATGCCTGCACAGGAACCGGATGTAAGAAATAAGAATTTTAACGAGGTGGCTCTCGGCTACACCGAGGAGCAGGCTATCGATGAGGCAAAACGATGCCTCAACTGCAAGCATAAACCCTGTACCGGCGGATGCCCGGTGCAGATCGATATCCCGGCCTTCATCGCAAAGGTGGCAGAGGGAGATTTTGAAGGAGCCTATGAGGTGATCACAAAGTCCAGCTCCCTTCCTGCGGTCTGCGGCCGTGTATGTCCCCAGGAGTCTCAGTGTGAGAAATACTGTGTCCGCGGCATCAAGGGTGAGCCCGTTGCCATCGGCCGTCTGGAGCGTTTCGTGGCAGACTGGCATATGGCCAACAGCAAGGAAGCACCCGTAAAGCCCGAGAGCAACGGCCATAAGGTTGCGGTCATCGGCTCCGGCCCCTCCGGACTTGCCTGCGCAGGCGATCTGGCAAAGAAGGGCTATGACGTAACCATTTATGAGGCGCTGCATCTGGCCGGCGGCGTGCTGGCTTACGGCATCCCGGAGTTCCGTCTTCCCAAGGCCATCGTGCAGAAGGAGATCGACGGACTGAAGGCGCTGGGTGTTAAGATCGAGACAAATGTGGTGATCGGCAAGACCATTTCCATCGATGAGCTTTTCGATGAGTTCGGCTTCGAGTCCGTATTCATTGGTTCCGGCGCAGGTCTTCCGCGCTTTATGAATATCCCGGGTGAGAACCTGAACGGTGTGTATTCCGCAAATGAGTTCCTGACCCGTATCAATCTGATGAAGGCATATAAGGACGATTCCAAGACCCCCATCAAGCATCCGGAAAGTACGGTGGTTGTGGGCGGTGGAAATGTGGCGATGGACGCTGCACGCTGTGCAAAGCGTCTCGGCTCCGACGTCACCATCGTATATCGTCGTACCAAGGCAGAGCTTCCTGCCCGTGCGGAGGAAGTGGAGCATGCAGAGGAAGAGGGCATCAAGTTCGCCTTCCTGCACAACCCGGTTGAGGTTGAGGGAGAGAACGGCTGGGTTAAGGCTGTCCGCTGCCAGGTAATGGAGCTTTCCGATCCGGATGAGTCCGGACGCCGGAAACCGGTTCCGGTAGAGGGCCAGTTCATCACCGTTCCCTGTGACTGCATGATCATGTCCATCGGAACCTCTCCGAATCCGCTGATCAAGTCCACCACGGAAGGTCTTGAGACCCAGAAGTGGGGCGGTATCGTGGCAGACGAGAACGGACTTACATCCCGCAAGGGCGTATATGCCGGCGGTGATGCGGTAACAGGTGCCGCTACGGTCATCCTGGCCATGGGCGCAGGAAAGACAGCTGCCGCAGCCATCGATGCGGATCTTTCCAAATAAACGCATTCGATAAATTTCGTAACATAATGGAGCAGAAAAAAGTATGGATGAGTCGCAAAGAACCGCGCAGGGCGTGATGAAAGCTTCCACGATCATGGCTATCTCAAATCTGATAGCCAGCGTGGTGGGCTTCGCCCGGAACATCATCATATCCAGTATCTTCGGTATGGGCATCGAAAACGATGCCTATATTTCTGCGTTCACGATCCCTGATTTTGTCTATACGATCCTGGTGGGCGGCGCCCTCAGTACAGCCTTTATTCCCATTTTTAGCGTGTATATCGCCACGGGAGAAAAGGAGAAGGGTCTGCGCATGGCGAACACCGTGCTGAACCTGGTTGCCATCCTGGCCATGGCCTTCTGCCTTATAGGTGAGATCTTCGCGCCCCAACTGGTGAATCTTTTCATGCAGTTTGAAGGGGAGGCCTTTGATCTGACGGTGAAGCTGACCCGGATCATGTTCTTCCAGTGCTTCTTCATGTGTCTTACCGGCGTCTGTATGGGTATCATGCAGTCCTACAAGAATTTTGTGCCGTCGGCGCTGGGATCCATTTATTACAACATTTCCATTGTGGCCTTTGGTGTGCTGCTGTCCCAGGTCTTCGGCCTCGGTATTGCAGGCTTCTCCATCAGCGTGGTGATCGGTGCGGTTGCGAATCTTGCGGCGCATATCCGTCCCATGCACAAGGTTGGATTTAAGTATCAGCCGGTGATCGACATGAAGCAGGACGGCATTCGGCAGTTCCTTCGAATGCTGGGTCCGGTGCTTCTGGGACTGTCCGTTAACCATATCAACCTTCTTGTGAACCAGTACTTCGCCTCCGGTCTCGGAGACAGTACGGTGTCTTCCATGAAGAATGCCCAGAGTATCAGCCAGCTTCCCGTGCTGATCTTCGGCTCCACCATATCGCTGTCCATCTTCCCCACCATGTCGGAACATTTTGCTACGGGAAAGATGGCAGAATATCGAAGCGATTTCTCGCTGTCCTTCCGGACGGTATTTTTCCTGACCATTCCGGCGGCGCTGGGCATTGTAGCCCTTCGGACGCCGCTTATACGTGCCATGTACCTGCAGGGCGAGTTCAAGGTTTCGGACATCGCACCCATGGCCATATTCATGCTGATCTACTCCATCGGTACCATCGGATATTCCGAGCAGCTGGTGCTGAACCGGGCCTTCTTCTCGGCCCGTGATACCAAGACTCCGATGCTGATCAACGTGGCATGCCTTCTGTTAAATGTGATCTTCAGCATGATCTTCGTCCGCCTTTGGGGAGCCAACGGTCTGGC
>CADBRW010000222.1 GCA_902797155.1 uncultured Lachnospiraceae bacterium | reverse complement strand
CGCGGACAGCTTCCCCTCAAGGGGAAAAACCTTCACCTCATCAGTCCGCTTCGCGGACAGCTTCCCCTCAAGGGGAAGCCTTTATTAGAGTTTTCGGTGGCGGGTAATTAGTACCGCCAGCACTACCAGCACCATGGACAGGCCGCCTGCCATACCCGATGCCGCAGCAAAGTCTCCCGGTACCTTTTCTCCCGTAAGCAATGATGCGCTTCCCAGGAGATACGTCGGAAGTAATGTCTCGACTGCCTTGATCATTCCCAGCATGGTGAGCAGAACATACACTCCGCCGACACCCAGCAGCACCTGGACGGATGAATTCATGAAGGATGAGAAAAATGCCAGTACCGCCAGCAGAAATACTCCTATCAGCCAGAAGAAGGCAGCCATCCACAGGTAGTTCTTCACCGCCGAATTGTCCCAGAAATATGCCGTGTAACCCCAGGTGATCCCGAAGCATACCATGAAATACACCGTCCAGGTCAGCAACTGGATCAAAAACTTGGACAGGACCACGCTCGTCCTGGTAAGTCCTTTGGTCACCAGCGGGATCAGGGTTCCCTTCGTATATTCATTCACATAGCTGCCACTGAAGATCGCAACTCCCACGATCAGCACGATGAAGAAATTCTTGTCAAACTGTGTCCAGGAATCCTTCGCAGTGACGGTCACCTGTCCTACGATGATCCCCTGCTCCCGGAAGGAATCCGCATATTGCTCCATCAGCCAGGGAGTCAGCTTCGCGATCAACGGACTCAGGATACCGAAGATCAGCGCCACTGCGCCCAGCAGGAATACACGATACGTCCTGAAGAGCTCCGTTATTTCTTTCTTGCAGAATACACCAAAACCTTTCATCCTGTAAATCCTCTTGTATTATCCGATTGATACCGTCTGATCAAAATCTGTTGATCCCGAAATGCCTCACTCGGAAATGGCATGCAGGAAGAGATCCTCCAGATCCGCTTCCTTTCGTTCAAAACGTGTGACACCGATATGCTCCGATGCAAGAAACGCCAGAAGCCTGCCTTCCCCTTCTGCAGAAAGCTCCGGGAATTCGATAATACCTCTTTGTCCAAACTCTGAAGGACCTTCATCCCGGATGGTAATATCCGGGCATTTCTCATCCGCCTTCCCCCCGGATGCTGTTCCCAACAGCTTGGAAAATGCACCGCGTACCCTGTCCGCATCAGCCACATTTTTCAGCACCAGGCGTGCGCCTGTCTCTGTCTGCAGCGACTTCAGTTCGCCGATGGAACCGGAAGCCTTCACCTCCCCGCCTTCCAGCAGCGCCACGTGATCCGAGATCCGCTCCACATCCGACAGGATATGGGTGGAGAAAAGCACGGAGGTTTGTTCCTTCGCAGCCAGCAGAATGTCCAGAGTCTCATGTCGTCCCAGGGGATCCAACGCCGAAGTAGGTTCGTCACAGATCAGCAGCTTCGGCCGTCCGATCAAAGCCTGCGCGATTCCAAGCCGCTGCTTCATCCCTCTGGAATATCCGCCGATCCGGCCCTTCTCCTTTGCCAGCCCCACCAGCGCCAGAAGCTCATCGATCCGGTCCTTCAGCTCCTTCCCGGTAAGTCCGGTGATCTCCCCGCAGAGCTTCAGATACTCCCGTGCCCGCATGTAAGGATAGAACTCCGGCACATCCGGAAGATATCCCACAAACCGGTTGGTTGCGGTTTCCCCGTAGGTCACCGGTTCCCCGCAGACCGTAATGCTTCCGCTGTCAGGCTGCAGCAGGCCGAGGATCATTTTCATGGTCGTGGTCTTGCCCGCACCGTTCCGGCCGATAAAGCCAAAAATGCTGCCCTCTCCCACGGAGAAGCTGATGCCCCGGAGGACCTGCTTGGTCCCAAAACTCTTTTTGATATTGTCGATCCTCAGAATCTCCATATGCTACTCCGCTTCGCCTTTTCCCAGGGTAAAATACAGAATCGGTCCTATAAACTGCATCCCCACAATGGCAACGATCAGCCACAGTGTCCTGCTTCCTCTCTTGTAATTCGAGTGCTTCACGATGTGTACGATGGTCACCACCAGAAGGATTACCTCCACGATGATCAGCGGGATCAGAAACGGAAGCCATTCCTTTAATGTCTCCATACGAAACCTCCTTTGAATCGCACAACTGTTTAGAGAAAATTCTAATTTGAATTTTATCTAAATAGAATATAATCCCGACCCGATCGTTTGTCAAGAACTATTTTGAATTTTTTCTAAATACCCGTAATTGACATACCTCACGCGGAACCTTATAATCTATATCAGAGCATGGCAGTTTCTCAGACCGGCCATGCAAATCACGAATGGGGATATTGGAGGTAAATCTATGATCAAGAAAATGAACGAACGACTGGACGAACTGCTTGTGGATCTCGAAGAAGAGAAGAAGGAAGAGCTCAAGGCAGAGATCACGAAGGAAGTTGAGAAGAAGATCAAGAAGAAGGTACGGAAGAAACTGCGTGCACGCAGAAGACGTTTTATCCGCCGCATGATCGTAATCTGCCTCCTTGCTTTTGGCGGTTACTATTTCTATAAGCATTCCGAGAAATTCAGGACAAAGGTCGACGTTGTGAAGGACAAGGTCCTGGTCGTAAAGGATAAGGCAATTGTTACCTGCAAGGACAAGTGCAAATGCTGCAAGGGTAAATGCCCCTTCTTCAAGAAGAAAGAAGCGAAAGAAGAAGCTTAGACGAAGATACAGCCCCCGCGTTCCATTTAATCAAATGAAACGCGAGGGCTGTTCTTTTGTCATGTTATGACTTCATTCCGGATCCGGTTCCATACGTGCTTCTTATCTCCGCTCCAAAGCGGCGCAACCAGGAGCCGCTTGTCGCCGTCTCCGGTGAGACGGTGGATCACCACATCTTCAGGGATCACACGAAGACACTGCTTCAGGATATCTATGTACTCATCTTCCGAAAGAACCTGCGCTCTTCCATCCAGATACTCCTTCTCCAGATCCGTTCCCTTCAGCACATGCAGGAGCTGCAGCTTGATCCCCGTGGCTCCGCTATCACAGACATAGCCCACCGTCTCCAGCATCTCCGGGACTGTCTCTCCCGGAAGTCCCAGTATCACATGGGTGATGACCTCGATTCCTCTGCTACGCAGTTCCCGCACAACCCGGTCATATACCGGAAGTTCATAGCCTCTGCGAATGTATTCAGCCGTCTTCGGATGAATGGTCTGTAGTCCCAGCTCTACCCAAACCGGTTTGATCTGATTAATTTCAGCAAGCAGCTCCAGCACATCCTCCGGCAGACAATCCGGCCTGGTTGCGATGGAGATTGCCACAATATCCGGGTGCTCTGCCGCTTCCATGTATAGGGTCCGCAAATGTTCCGCCGGCCCATAGGTATTCGTATAGGCCTGAAAGTAGGCAATATATTTTCCGTCCCTGATCTTCCGTGAAACCCGTGCCTTTCCGGCTTCGATCTGCTCCGTGATGCGATGTGCTGCGTCCTCCGCAAATTCCCCGCTGCCGCCGGCAGAACAGAAGATACAGCCACCGGTCCCGAGAGTCCCGTCCCGGTTGGGGCAGGTAAATCCGGCGTTTAGGGCGATCTTATATACCTTACATCCGAAGGTTTCTCTCAGATAGTCATTCAGCAGTTTCAAACCATTTTCTCCTCTTCACCACATCTACTACATAGCATAGTCCGAATGTCAGCGGATACGAGATCACGACGGTCAGCAGAAATCCCAGGATATGATCCATACCCATCACCCAAAACGCGTACTGGCACAGCACCACCACAGGAAAATGCAGGATATAAAAGGTGTATGAGATCTTCGCATTGAAGGCGGTAAAGCGATTTCGGAAATCCAGATGATCATGTCCCAGGCTGACCAGTGCCGGGATCGCAGTGGCAAAGGCCGCATAGTTGCAGATCGTATTCAGGGTTTCATAGCCCTGCACATAGATAAACAGCGTCACATTTGTTATCGAAAATGCAAGAAAAGCGAGCACGAATATCCACTTGAATCGGGACAGACGGTCAACAAATTCACGGTCACTGAAAATGTAATACCCCAGAAGATACACGCAGAGATAGAGGATCAGCGGCTTGCCGCCAAAGCGTACATCAAAGGTCGAAATTGCAAGGACCGAAAGCAGGATCCCAAGGATCACCTTTGACAGCCGGACAAGTCGAAGGATTCCGACAGACAGAACAGAGATCAGGATCAGCACCGCAAGAAACCACAGGTGCGCCACGGTGAAGCCCCCGTCATACCCGGTAAGATCCGTGAATCTGGTGAAGAAGATCCCGTAATGATTCAAGAACCCACCGGTATATCCGTTGTGCGTCACATCCGCCACGTAACTGAGGATTGGCGTCAGAACCAGGATTCCCAACAGGAGCGGTATCCCCAGACGCACCAGACGTTCACGAAGAAAAGCCCCGTACCCTCTCTTCCTCAGAGAATACGAGGACGCAACTCCCGCCAGCAGGAACATCAGCGGCATGAACCAGGGCGAGATGAAGGTCACGACAGACGCGATGGGCTTTACCTCCTCAAAAAAGATGTAATTCGCCTCGCCCCAGGTATTATACGCCATGGCTGTATGATACAGCACCAGCAGCGATACCGTGATCCAGCGTAAATTGTCGATATAGTTTACACGATTTTTCATAAACCCACTAATTAAAAATATATCATCACTTCGTACGAATCATCATTCCGAT
>CADBRW010000221.1 GCA_902797155.1 uncultured Lachnospiraceae bacterium | reverse complement strand
CCAGCTGGTATTCGCAGCTGCAACACGTAAGTACATCGAGGAAGGCAAGGATCAGCAGGGTAAGGGCTATGACCCGCGTAAGCTTCTGGCTCCGGGCGCACAGGCTATCCGCGATGAGGTTAAGGATCGTGTAGCTGTATTCGGTTCCGCAAACAAGGCGTAAACTGAAGAAAGCGTCAAACCGGGGACGGTTCTGGACAGTCCAGAACCGTCCCCTTTTTTATCACTCCCCGAAGGAGTCTGAAAAAATATTTAAAATTTCTTAACTATTTTTGCTTTTTCCTCTTGAATCCTATTATAAGAAGTGCTATTATGCCACGAGGGGGCACGGTTTACGTGCATTTTTTAATCACATTTCTACTGAAATTGAAGGTTTGAGGAGACTATAAAAACGGGGCAGGTAAAATGGAAGACCAGCTTTTGGAAAACAAAACATTGAAAAATAAGGAGGGTGCTTTCCGGATACACATGATGGTGCTCTATGTGGTGCTGATAGTACTCTACCTGGTAGCAACCTACTATACAAGACGTGTTTCATCTTCAAACAATGATCTTCAGATATTTGATTTCAGCGTGCCGTTCAGGTCTTTTTCCGGGGTATTCTCATCCGTGGCCAGCATGTGCGCCATTATCATGGTGGTGTATCTGGGGAAAATCGGTTTCATTACTTCCCTTATTCTCTGTCTTTCGCAATTCCCTATGATTATAGTGGCGGTGATCCGTGGTCATAGCCTGATGGGACTTCCGGGACTATTTATCAATATTCTGACGCTGATGGCGATTATTGTCATCTATCAGAGAAATAAAAAAATAGAAAAATATCGGAAGATTGAGTTGGATCAGTTAAAGGAACAGGAGAAAGGAGCCAGACGTCTGTTTGAGCAGACCATCACCTCTCTTGTCACCGCAATCGATGCGAAGGATGTGTATTCCCGCGGACATTCCGTTCGTGTGGCGAAATATTCCAGACAGATCGCCGAGGACATGGGCAAGGAAGAGCGGGAGTGCAAGCAGATCTTCTATGCGGGACTTCTGCACGATGTAGGTAAAATCGGTATTGCTGACAGAATTCTGACAAAGAACGGAAAGCTGACGGATGAATAGTATCAGGAGATCAAAAAGCATCCGGGCATCGGTGAAGGGATCCTTTCAGGAATCCGCGAATATCCGTTTCTTAGTATCGGAGCACACTATCATCATGAACGTTATGACGGAAAGGGGTATCCGGATGGGCTTAAGGGAGAGGATATCCCTGAGATTGCCCGGATCATTGCGGTTGCGGATGCCTATGATGCCATGACCTCCAACCGGAGTTATCGATCGGCCATGCCCCAGCAGATTGTGCGTGAGGAGATCGTGAAGGGCGCGGGGACTCAGTTCGATCCGCAGATCGCAAAGGTCATGCAGCATCTCATCGATGTTGATGAAGAATACAACATGAAGGAGCGGGAGGAGGTCCAGGACCTGATCGGGAAGAAGGAGCTGATCTGTACAAATTACAGACGGGAGATCTCCGATGGAATCCGAATCACTTCTACGATCATAAAAATGCGTATTCAGTCCGAGCCCACGGAAAAGGGCGATGCTGCAAGGTTTCTTCCGACCATTGTTCTTTTTGACTCACTGGACGGAAGGGTCCATACGGAAGAGAAGCTTGCCCGGGATATGGTATATTTTGAATACGCTGAGGTGCGGCTTGACGGACATGTAACGATCAGCGGAGCGCGGACATCCCGGGTGGATGCCACGGATAAGGAAACGAAGATTACGTCTATCCTGAAGAAGCCTCAGGGTAACATTTATGACATAGAGGCGGTGAAGTATAAGGATCATCTAATGATCACCATTGATAATGGCCTGAAGAATATGCAGGTGATCATCGCGCTGCCGGACAGCACCCGATATGTATATATGGGTATTACGGGTGAGAATTGCCATATCACGGAAGTGACTGCCAAAAAACAGGGCGTTACGATAGAGGATGGATATATACCCAGGATCGCACCGGAGATCAGCTTCATCGACGGACCGGCGGGAGATATTCCGAATGTTCAGGTGGATGGATTCCGGACGGCATTTTCAGAAGGTGTTGCCGTTCGCGACAAGATGGAGATCCGTTTCCATACCATGAGTCTTCCGACGGCCCGGTTGATCTGGCATTGCCCGTTTATAGTATTCTTCACCTCCAGGGACGGAAGAGTGGAGGGAGAAAACTATATCGAACGGGCAGTGGTCCGATTGGATGGAGAGTGCTGGACGCCGGACAACTCCGTTCGGAATCAGCTGCTGGTTTCACAGCAGGTAGATTTTGAAGGATGGAATGCATGGAAGGACAAGAATAAAGCCGGGTACGACTGCGTCGTCACGTTTGAACGAACAAAGAATGAGATGATCATGACCACAGAGAATCTGGGAATCCAGATCCGTGATACCATCGCCGTCGATGCGCATAAGGAGATTTATGTCGCGCTGTCCGGTGACCAATGTGCACTTACCGATATACGAATCAGTAACAAGGCGTAGTAAATGATCCATCAAATATGTCATAAATACCACTGGATTCGACCGGTGGTATTTTTGGAGTTAAAAATAAATGTTATTACATACTTGACATGGATCAGATGAATAATGCAATTGAAATATGTAGTTCCCTCGCTTTTCTCCTGTTTTTCTTTCCGCAAATCCTTGTGATTACAGGCGAGAAATGGTACAATATCTTTGTATGCGCCCATGTATAACGGGCGAAAATGTAAGGATGGAAGACCATGGCCACGGAGCACATTCTGAT
>CADBRW010000220.1 GCA_902797155.1 uncultured Lachnospiraceae bacterium | reverse complement strand
GCGGCAAGGTTCGCAACGACCACTCACAGCCGGAGTCTTTCTGTTGTGGTAAAGCAGGGATTTGCTCCGGAGGAGCAGTATCGCAGCCGTGGAGACCAGGGAACCTGGACGGATGTGTATGCCTGCGCCGCAACGCTTTATAAGATGATCACGGGCGTGACCCCGGAGGATGCCATGGAGCGACGGGAGAAGGATGAGCTCCTTCCGCCTTCCAAGATGGGAGTAAAGATCGATAAGAATACGGAAACGGCCATCATGAATGCCATGAATATCCGTATTGAAGACCGTACACAGACAGCAGGTGATTTCACACGGGAGCTGACCTCCGATGATAAGGTAAAGCGTCAGAAGAACCGGCTGAAGATCGTGGATATCGGAAGCTGGCCGAAGTGGCTGAAGATCGTTTCTTCCACAGCCGCAGCAGCGGTCCTCGTTCTTGCGGTGCTGATCTTCACCGGCGTGATCAATAATCCCTTTGTTCCCTCCAGAGACGAAATCGGGGAGGACGAGGTCTATGTTCCGAATGTAACAAATTACAGCATGGTAAAAGCCCAGGAGGTTCTTTCGGCAAATGATCTGCTGTTCCAGATTTCCGATAAAAGGAATTCGGACGAGGTTCCGGAGGATCTGGTCATGCTTCAGAGCGCAAATGTGGGTCAGCTGGTTAAGAAAGGCTCCAGACTGGATCTGGTGATCAGTGCCGGAAAAGTACGGATCTTTATTGAAGATATGACCGGGAAAAAGAAGGACGAGGTCATTAAGGCACTGGAGGAGCAGGGCTTTGAGGTTGTGGCCCAGACGGAGAAAAGCGACTCGGTGGCACCCGGTGCGATCACACGTATCGAGTATGAGGACGGCCAGAAGCCGGAGGACGGGATCCGAAAAGGATCAAAGATCACCATTTGGGTTTCAACCGGTACGGACGGGATCGATGTATCGAAGGATGCAACGGTACCGAATGTAGTGGGCAAAACCATGGAAGACGGACAGAAGGCTGCATCAGGTGCAAAACTCTACATCGAGCAGAGAGGGGCAGAGCACAGCACTACGGTTCCGAAGGGCAGTATCATTTCCCAGGATCCGCCGGAAGGCACCACGGTAAAACAGGGTGATACCATCCATGTGGTTGTCAGCCTGGGTACCGAGCAGGTACGCGTTCCCGATCTGCAGTACAAGAGCCGTTCGGATGCGGAGAAGCTGCTGAAGGATGCAGGTCTTGTGGTTAACTTCACTTATGAGGATAATGAAAACGTTGCAAAGGACAGGGTCATCCGTCAGGATGTTAAGAGGAATACTCTGGTAGATCCCGGAACTACGGTCAATGTGGTTCTTTCCAACGGGCCGAAGAATGCGGCCGGCACCACGGTGGGTGGGAATACCACGGCAGGAAATACCACCGGAGGAGATAAGGCCGATGGGAATAAGACTACAGGAAAGAATACGGGTACGAACACAGGTAAGAACACAGGAAAGAATACAGGCAAGAATACCGGTAATACCAATACCGGAAACACGAACAGCGGGAATACGGATACGACCAAGAAGGATGATACGAGTAAGACTTCGGATTCCGGACAGGATACAAAGAAGGAGGACGATCCGGTAGATACGACTCCGAAGAGTTATACGGTATCCTTCTACAATGCCGACGGAGCTTTGGTTGAGTCCAGGACCGTTACATCAGGCAAGGCCTATGGTACGCTTCCGACAGTCAAGAAAGACTTCTATACCTTCGTCGGCTGGTATACCGGTTCAAACGGCGGAGGAACAGAGGTTTCATCCTCGACGGTCATGGGAGATGCGGATGTAAAGCTCTATGCCTATATGACGGGCAATCCGGAATCGGATTGGGTGCTGCCCTCACAGGTTCCTTCCGGAGCGGAGATCACTTCGGCAAAATGGAAATACACGGAAGTGGTAACGAAGGAAAGTACAAAGGAAGAATCCGGCTGGAAGGTAATGGATGTCAAGTACGGAGACTGGAGTAACTGGCAGAGAATACCGATCGCTGAGAAAGAGGGTGTCGAAGTAGATTACAAGAGCGAAAAGGAAGAGGATATTGCGCATTGGCATAACTACCGTCATATTGACGGCAACAAGAACCGGCAGTATTTGATAAGTAAAGCATCCGGAAGCGATTATTATAACGGCGGAACATTTACACGGGATGAATGGTATGGAAAAGAAGAGGTTGCACCGGGTAAATGGAGTTCTTCCGGAGGGTATCGTGGCTATAACGGCGAATCCGTTTCCGGACGAAATCACGATGGTATGGTATGCTTCCTGGATTACTGGGATTATGTGAGTGTGTCATATTACAGATCGCGGACCAGGACCATCATTCTGTACAAAGAGGTGCAGAAGGAATCCACTACGGAGGTGAAGGAAAGCGAGTATATCCACGGAGTTGAGAAATTAGTGAAGTACAAAGTGAGGTAAGGAGAGACGGTATGCCAAAGCGAAGAGCAATTCCACATGTGGTTTCGATCCTGATCTGGTTCGGACTGGTGGTCACCTATATCGTAACGTTGGTAAAGAGTATCACCACATATTCAGAATACGGCAGTTGGCTGACCGACGAGCTGAATACCGTGTACATCATGCTGATCGTGCTGATGGGTGTGATCATCATCGCGGCGGGTATCGGTATCGTTCTGCTGATCATGGAAAAACTGGGTGGTTATGCCACCACCATGGACATCTATGCAGTCGCTTCCATGGGCGTGTTATTCCTGAGCTTCTGGACGTCCATAGGAGATCTGTCCTATCTGCCCGGCGGCTATTGGGTGGCACTGATCGCGACCATTCTGTTTACCTTTGCGGCCGTATTTACTCAGGCGCACCAGTTCCGCATGGCGGGAAACAGTAAGCATGTGGGCGGCGCAGCATTTGTGCCCGTAGGTCTGTATCTTGCGGCACTCGTCATCCGGCTGGCAGTGTTCCATACCCTGGGCAGTGTAGAGGGAATCATTGAAAATGTGGCATGGTCCCTTCTGCTCTTTACGGCAGGCCTGTACATCTACCTCAGGGAACAGGATCTGGGGATCGTAAAAGGGTTCTACGGATATGCAGGCATGCAGCCTGTGGGAGGAATGGCGCCCGGCATGCAAGCCGGAATGCAGCCCGTGGGAGGAATGCCCGGTGCATACCGGCAGATGGGTTCACCGATCATGCAGCCCATGGGAGGAATGGCACCACAGGGGATGCAGCCCATGGGAATGGCACCCGGAATGCAGCCAATGGGAGGAATGACGCCCGGTATGCAGCCAATGGGAGGAATGACACCCGGCATGCAGCCGATGAACGGAATGGCACCGCAGGGGAAGGTACCATCGCCGGTGGCATCTACGGTTCCGAAGCAGAAGCAGTCTGCGGGTCAGAAGAAGATGATCGTTTGCAGCGGCTGCGGGACCCGGATCGATGCATCCTATGGCTACTGCTATAAATGCGGAAAAATCTTTTAACGGCGATTGAGAAAGAAGAAAAGAGACATATTTGCGTAATGGTGTAGCGGGGGATTTATGTCAGATAAAAGAAGAGTTCCACATTTGATAGTAAGCCTGATCTGGGTCGGGCTTATTATCACGTATATTGTCAGTCTGATACGGACCATTTCCATTTACAACCAGGTAAGTGACTACCTAAGCAGTGAGGAAGGGTCACAGTATACCTGGCTTTGTATTACAGTCGCGGCCTGCATGATCGCCGGTATCATCGCGGGAGTGGTGTTCATGCAGGAGAAGCTGCATGCTTATGCAACGGCGCTTACGGTTTATACCGTAGCGTCAATCGTTATGCTTTTCGTGGTATTCAATATGCTTGGGGCCAGTTTCAGTGTGCTTGGCGGCGGATATTCGTTTGCCCTGATCCTGATCGCTGCATGTATGTTCATCTCCGTATTTATGCAGGCGAGTCAGTGTAGAAAGGTGGCACGGAGAATTCCGGTGGGCGGTTCGGCGTTTGTTCCCGGAGGATTGTATCTGACAGGCATTCTGATCCGTCTTGCTGTATTTAAGACATTGGGAGATACCGAGGGCATTCTTGAAAATATAGCGTGGATTCTGATCCTTTTCATTTCCGGAATCTATCTCGTTAATCTTGAGGACGATCTGGCACACGCGAATTCCGTTTACGGGTATTCCGGAGGACGTACGTCGGGGTATGCGGGCCCGTCCCAGATGAACAGCGAGTCGGATGCTCTGGAGCGGGGACGATGGAAATGCTATAACTGCAAGGCCCTGAATCCAAATTACTCCGTGGCATGCCAGTGTGGAATGACCAGGGAGGAGAGCGAGGCTAAGGAGAAGCGGGACTTCGAGATCAACAAAAAGAATGCCATCGCAAGGCTTGAGGAAGCAAAAAAGAGAGAACAGGGGACCGGGGATGCGGGCGGCATCGCGGGTCAGAACCTGAAGGCGGCCGAGGCTCTTGGAAAGTTTAAGGAGCTTTTGGATATGGGTGTGATCACCCGGGAAGAATTTGATGAAAGAAAGAAACAGCTGTTGACAATTGCTGAGACGGAGCCTGTAAAGAAGGAGACGGAGGCGGCTCCTTCATCGGAGAAGAAACCGGAAGAGAGTAAGATGGACTGGCTCTGCGCAGACTGCAGAACCGTGAACTCGGCTTCCGTGAAGTGCTGCAAGGGCTGTGGCCAGATCAAGATGCCCGGTCGTTTCCGGGAGGTGAAACCGGGAGAGAAGACGGACCAGTATGTGGATCGGGTGAATAAACTGGAGAAACCGGCGGAACATTTTAATGAGAATCAGTTGGCGGATCAGCTGCGAAGAGTCGGGCCGGTGGAACAGTTCAATGCGTCACAGGATGACTCGGACTATACCCAGGTGATACAGCCGGGATACGCTGAGCAGATGGTTGACCAGATGCAGTGGGGTTACGGTCAGCAGATGGGCCGGCAGACGGACCAGGCACAGTGGGGCTACGGCCAGCAGGCAGACCAGGCACAGTGGGGCTATGGCCAGCAGTCAGGACAGATGCAGCAGGGACAGGCACAGTGGGGCTACGGCCAGCAGATGGGCCAGCAGGCGGATCAGGCACAGTGGGGCTATGGTCAGCAGCCGGGTCAGTTGCAGCAGGGACAGGCCCAAACGGTGGTCTGCCCGGTATGCGGAACCCAGATCGATCCTTCTTACGGATACTGCTACATGTGCGGGTCCATCCTGAACGGAGGACAGGGATAGAATATCGGAGGGGAGTAGTATGAAGAAAGCAAGGAAGCTGATCTCACGACTGATGGTGCTGGT
>CADBRW010000219.1 GCA_902797155.1 uncultured Lachnospiraceae bacterium | reverse complement strand
GTTCGCGATGGTCCGCGGGATCAGGTGGAAGGAATCCCCCAGCAGAAGAAGCAGCGTGAGCAGAAATCCGAAATGATACCGCGCCCGCTCCGGCACCGCCAGCGGGCCCTCCCCCACCGCGTTCCATTTGCCGCGCATGATGAAAAGAAATATAACCAGCGTAACAAGATAGAGGATGCAGAATCCCGCCTCCCCCATACGCGCCGCGAAGGGTTTCTCCTTCTCTCTCATAGCCACCTCCTCCCGGACAAATCTTTTCGTAACACTTTTGTAAAGGTGACAGGCACCTTTACAGAAATGTTACAGCATTTTCACCTTCCGCTTCTCCCGCCGCACGATCAGGATAAAGGCGGTGATCAGGAAAATGTCGGCCGCCACCCACGCGGCCGCGTTGGCAAGACACGCCGCGGGATAGCCGAACATGTCAACGAAGACAAAGCCCACCACCGCGCGTGCGATCATTTCAAAGACACCCGCCGTGATGGCCAGCACGGAATAGCCCATGCCCTGGATCATGAAACGGACGATATTTACTATAGCCAGAAGTGCGTAGAAGGCCGAGTTCAGCTTCAGGAATAAATGTGCGTTTTCCTCGATAAATGCGTCCGGCTCGTCCATGAACAGCCTGGACAGCGCACCTCCGAAGAAGAACAGGACCACTGCTGCAAAGAGTGCATATACAAAGCCGTAGAAAAGCAGTGCCCGTACACCCTTGCCGATCCGGTCCGGCCGGCCCGCGCCGATATTCTGCCCGCCGTAGGTCGCGGCGGTATTCCCCAACGCCTCATAGGGACAGCCGAACAGGAGCGAGATCTTCGAGCCCGCTGCCATGGCTGCAACGTACATGGAGCCCAGACCGTTGACCGCCGTCTGCAGGATGATGGAACCGATTGCCGTGATGGAATACTGAAGCCCCATGGGCAGCCCCATCATCAGCAGTCGACCGATGTGCCTGCCCGAAGGCTTCCCCTCTCCCGGCTCCATCCGCAGGATACTGTATCGTTTCCGCATATAACCCAGACACAGGAATCCCGACACCCCCTGCGAGATCACCGTAGCCCAGGCCGGGCCGGCGATGTTGAGGGGCTTCACCAGGATCAGGTCCAGAATGATATTCAGCAGCGAGGAAATGATCAGGAAATAAAGGGGCGTCTTGCTGTCTCCCATGGCGCGTATCACGCTTGCGCACAGGTTGTACAGAATGGTCATGGGAATCCCCATAAAGAGGATGGACACATAGGTATAGGATCCGTCGTAAATGTCGGACGGCGTGTTCATCAGCTGCAGGATATTATCGCAGAAAATGAGCACGGTCGTCGTGATAATGACGGCCAGCCCGATGGAAGTCCACGCCGCATTTGCCACGAAACGACGCATTTCACTGTAATCCTTGGCTCCGAAGCGCTGGGCCACCGGGATGCCGAAGCCCGCGCAGATTCCCAGGCAGAGCCCGATGATCATGAAGCAGATCGCACCCGTAGCACCCACGGACGCAAGGGCCGATGTGCCGAGGAACTGCCCGATGATCACGGTGTCCACCATATTATAAAACTGTTGAAACAGATTCCCCAGCAATAGCGGAACTGCAAAACGCAGTACGTGCCGCGCCGGTGAACCGGTAGTCATATCGATGGTTCTTGCCATGATATACCTCTTGCAAAATTTGGGGACGGTTCTGGACAGTCCGGAACCGTCCCCTTTTTTTCACCTCCGCCGGATCAATACCGACAGTCAAGGGTCACTTCCCGCTCCTCCCCGGGAGCCACGTCCCGAAGCCTTGTGAAGGCCGTAAGACGGCAGCCCGGTTCCGACTTCTCTTCATACAGTCGGTAATCACCGGACGGTCTTATGTAAACCTGCACCACGCAGTCCGAAACCCTGGCACCGGTATTCTTCACCCGCACGGTCACCTGTCCCGGATCCCGCTTCTCACCCACGATCCCCTGCGTAAACTCCGTGTAGGACAGCCCGAAGCCGAAGCGGTACAGGGGCTCATCCTTCATGAAAATGTAGGTCGTCCCGTTCTTCTTTATGTCATAATCGTCAATGGCCGGCAGCTGGTCATCGCTGCGATACCAGGTCTGGCAGAGATGTCCTGCCGGACTTACCGCGCCGTAGAGCACGTCCGCCAGCGCATTTCCGTACTCCTCGCTTCCCGTCGCCATCCAGAGGATCGCCGGGATCTCCGGTGCCTCCTGCTCTTCCACGATGGCAATGGGTGAATTCGTGTGCAGCACCAGGATCACCTTCGGGAACATTTCCCGAATCCGACGGAGCAGCACGCGCTGGAAGGGCGGAAGCTCAATGGTGGTTCGATCCACCTCTTCCTTCCCGTTCACGATGGGGTGAAGTCCGAAGGATGCGATAACTGTCGTGCCGCGCGATTCCGCCGCCACGCCTGCCACGCTGCCCAATTCTGCTGCGCCCGCTGCGCTGCCCGACTCCGCTGCGCTGCCCGATTCCGCCGCGCTGCCCGCCTCCGCCAGCAGCTCCTCCGCCGTCTTCACGGTCTCGAATCCCGCAAATGTCTCGCCGTCGTGATTCCGGATGCCGACGATCCTTTCATCCTCCCAGAAGTGCAGTACATTTTCCTCAGTAAAATGTATCACCTGCCCGTCCTTATCGATCATCTGAAAAGCTTCCTGCACGTACCAGCTGAAGGCTTCCGTGCTGTTGGCATACAGGTTGAAGCCCTTCTCCGGGATCTCGGAATTGATGATCTTCTGGTCCGGACGGTGGGTTGTAAGCAGCCTGTCCCGGCTTACGGAACGAAGTGTGATCCGGGAATCATCCCAGAGCATGATGCGGAAGATCTCCGCCTGCTCCTTCGGAACCGGAACCACGCGAAGGCCGTCCAGCCCGGCGTAGAGCGCGCCCAGCCGTATCCTCACATAGGGATACAATGCCTCGCACGCCGTCACATTCTCTCCGAGCCCTTCCTTCAATGTCACCTGATGAGAGGTGATCCCGCTGTACCAGTCCATGGGACAGCGATCCGCGAATGGTCCAAGGAGCAGAACCCCGGCATCCTCCGCCAGGGGAAGTGCGCGCCGCAGGTCAGCATTCTGCGCATCCGCTGCTCCCGCCTCCATATTATCCTGCGTCGCGCCTTCCTGCGGATTATCGCGCCATGCTTCATTCTTCAGCAGCACCGCGCCAGCCGCCGACGCGCGCCGTGCAAGAGCCCGTGCTTCTGCCGTGTCAACACGTGACATATTATATGCTTCCTTCGGGAACACTTCCTCCACGCCCTCGTCGTTGGGAAGCAGCCCCAGCATGGAGTAAGCCGTGAGGCGGTTCAGAACCACCCGGTCCAGCTCCTCCTCCATCAGCATTCCCGAATCCAGTGCCTCCGTCAGGCCCGCCCGAATCACTGTCGCGTCCTCCGGGAAGGAGTCCATGCCCGCACGAATGGCGCGGACCAGGGACTGAGCCACATTTTCCACTTCCTTCTGCTTCGTCACCGCCAGGCTGATGACCCCGCCGTCCCCCGACACGAAGGGCAGCCCCCGCGCCTTCAGGCGGGTGGTGAGCTCCGGGTTGAAGGTGTTCGGCGTCCCATTTACATAGTTGTACGAGGACATGACGCCCAACGGATCCGCGTAGTCGATGACCTCCTCGAAGACGTGGATGTAATAGCTGTCCTTCAGCTCATCGGAAATGTTGCTGTCGGACAGACTCCGGTCATTCTCCACATTATTCCCATAAAAATGTTTCAGCGTCGCGCCACATCGCACGTACCGCGGATCGTCCCCGGCCATACCCCGGATGTACTCGCCGGCGATGCGCGAGGTGAGATGCGGATCCTCCCCGTAGGCCTCCTCGTTTCTGCCCCAGCGCGGATCCCGCTCCATGTCGATGGTTGGCGCCAGCATGCAGATCGCATTGTGCTGTCCCTCGTCATAGAGGCTGCGTCCCTCCACGCCCACAAGCTCGCCGATCTCATACATCAGCTCCTTGTCCCAGGTGGCCGCAAAGCCCACCGGATTTTGGAACACCGTGGTGCAGACAGGCGTCCCCAGGTCGAAGCTCTGGTCATGGCGCGCCTGAATCCCGTGGGCCGCCTCGCCGTAAGCCTCCAGACGCGGAAGCCCCGCTGCCAGTCGCTCCTCTTCCTTCCCGCTGATCACGAGAAGCTTCTGCTCCCGGCTCAATGTGCCGAGATACTCTTCTGCCTTCCTTTTGTGATATGCTCTTTCTATCATACTACCTCCTTGAGCGTATACACGTGTTGCAAGGTTACAGATAGGGGTCAAATCGGGGACGGTTCTGAACAGTCCGGAACCGTCCCCGATTTGTCCGTCTTACCGCTGTCCCACCAGCGCCATCAGGCTTCTGGCCATCAGCCGGACCTCGCCGCCGGTCTTCCCGGTGCTTCCGATCTTTCCGACATTTTCCACCCCGTCGCCTTCACATTTTCCCTCCGGGTCTCCCGTGTAGGCGTACACCGTCCACCGGAAGCCCTCCGGCAGAGCCGGCAGGTCGAAACATTTTTCTTCCCAGAAGGCATTCACCGCCATGTACAGAAAGCTGTCCGTTCCCGTATGAAAATGTGCGTCTGGCTCGGCATACATCAGCCCGAAGCACAGCGCCGGTCCGTTCACGTCCATATCCCAGGGGATCGTACCGTGGAAGGACATTTCCGGATACCCGCTTTCGTTGCGGTCGACACGAAACTCGCTGCTTCTCAGCACCGGATGTGCGTTACGCAGTGCCAGCATACGTTTCGTGAAACGGAACATGTCCTCATTTTCTTTCAGATCATTCCAGTTCAGCCAGGAAGTCTGATTATCCTGACAATACACATTATTGTTCCCGCCCTGTGTATTCAGGAACTCATCCCCTGCAAGGATCATGGGCACGCCTCGCGACATCAGCAGGATGCCCATGGCATTCTTCGCCTGCCGCTTTCTGAGGGCCAGGATCTCCGGATCCTCCGTGGGGCCCTCCACACCGCAGTTCCAGCTGATGTTGTCGTTGCAGCCGTCACGGTTCTCCTCACCGTTCGCCTCGTTGTGCTTCTCATTGTAGGCGAAAAGGTCATGCAGGGTGAAGCCGTCATGGCAGGTGATGAAATTGATGGACGCCGAGGTCTCCCGGCTGCCGTACAGATCCGGCGACCCCTGCAGTCTCTGGGCCAGCTCCGGCCAGGCATCCGCCTCACTCCTCACGAAGCGGCGCAGGCAGTCTCTGTATTTTCCGTTCCATTCCGCCCAGCGGCCCCAGGCCTGAAAATGTCCCACCTGATAGAGTCCCGCCGCGTCCCACGCCTCCGCGATCAGCTTCGTCCGCCCCAGGATGACATCCTGTGCAAGAGTTTCCAGCAAAGGCGGATTCTGCATGGGCTCCCCGGTCTCATCCCGGGACAGAATGGACGCAAGATCGAAACGGAACCCGTCGATATGATAGTCCGAAACCCAGTAGCGAAGCGCATCCAGAATGAAGTTCCGCACCACCGGATTATTGCAGTTCATGGTATTCCCGCACCCACTGTAATTGTAATACTGTCCGTCGGGGGTCAGCAGATAGTAGGTCCGATTGTCAATGCCCCTGAAGGAAATGTATGGCCCGTCGGCTCCCATTTCCGCCGTGTGATTAAATACAACGTCCAGAATGACTTCGATCCCTGCCCGGTGAAGTCGCTTGATGGTGCCCTTTAACTCTTCGGACGCAAGACCCCATCCTCCGGAGGCAGCATAGCCAGACTTCGGCGCGTAAAATCCCACACTGGAATAGCCCCAGTAATTATACAGACGCTCGCCATTTGCCTCCCTCGTATTCTCCAGCTCATCGAACTCGAAAATGGGAAGCAGCTCGACGCAGTTCACCCCCAGCTCCTTCAGATAGGGGATCTTCTCCACCAATCCGCCGAAGGTCCCGCCGTAACGCACATTTGCAGAAGGATCCTTCGTGAAGCCCCGCACATGCGCCTCGTAGATCACCAGATCCTTCATGGGCAGCTCCAGCGGCTTGTCCTCCTCCCAGTCATAATCCAGCGGGATCACGCGCCCGCGCAGCGGCCCCGTCCTCTGTCCCCAGCGGTCCCGCCCGCTGATCAGCCGCGCATAGGGATCCAACACCACCTTCTGCCGGTCGAACCTGAGCCCCTTCTCCGGCTCATAAGGCCCGTCCATGCAGTAGCCGTACTCCACCTCTTCGTAATTCAGATCGTAAAGGATGATGGCATACACATTTCCGATGCGAAACTCCTCCGGAAATGTGATGCGGAAGAAGGGCTCCTCCTCCGCTCCGTGGAACAGCAGCAGCTCACACGCCGTCGCGTCCTTGGAGTACACGGAGAAATTCATGGACCCGTCCGGGAGCAGCACCGCCCCAAAGGGGTTTGCGTGCCCCCTGCGGTACCGCACCCCATCCTTCTCATGTGTCGGGAAACTGTCCAACCGTATCATACGACTACCCCCGTAACAATTCCGTAAAGGTGACACGTAAAGGTGACAGGCACCTATTATGTCAACTGCGCCAGGCAGCGCTTCACGCCTTCCGCCAGCTTGCGGTAATCCGCCACCATGCCCTCATGGTGCCGGCAGATATATGCTTCATCCCCGGCCTTGGCCGCATCCTCCAGTGCCTTGGCACGATCCGACAGTGCCATGGCTCCGATGATCCGCATCACGCTCTTGGTGGCGTGGATCTGCACCTGGTACTGCCGCCAGTCCTTCTTCTCAAACCAGGCAACCAGATTGCCGGTCTTCTCTTCCGACTCCGCCACGAAGTCCCCCAGCATTTCGATGAAGAGAGCCTCGTCCGCAGCGCAGTTATTGATTCCTTCCTCCGGGTTGATGCCCAGACTGCGGAGCGCATCTATGCCCGTGGCAGACGCACCGTCCATGCCGGTCGCCACATCC
>CADBRW010000218.1 GCA_902797155.1 uncultured Lachnospiraceae bacterium | reverse complement strand
GGGACACTGTCCCGCAAACGGCTGCTGTTATATCAGAATCTTGGGAAAGAAAACACGCGCAACTATGCTCGGAAGAAGGAGATATCCAAACAGCGCAGAGCCTACAGGAAGAATCAGGCGGAATAGGGCTTAACAGAGGGACAGCCACCGTGTTACATGGAAATGTAACACGGTGGCTGTCCCTCTGTCATAGGTGATTGTTGATTTACGCATCCACGTTATCTACACCGTCTACAATGATCCTGCCACGGCCATGGGTCTTGCCGTAGTACATTGCCTTGTCGGACCGGTCCAGAGTGAGCTCTGTATCCTGAACGGTAGTGGGGTAGTTTGCCACACCAAGACTGGTATTGATGTTAATCTCGTAATCCTCGAAGTAGATCGTTGTAGTGCGGATTTTCTCGTGCAGCTCGGATGCGATCTCACGTGCCTTCTCAAGCGGTGTATCCTGCAGGATCAGCAGGAATTCCTCGCCACCGAAACGAACGGCCATACCACCGTATTTCTTGGCGATATCCCAGTCGGAACGGGCTACGGAGCGGATGGCCTCATCACCGGCCAGATGTCCGTAAGTATCATTTACATTCTTGAAGTGGTCGATATCCAACATGAGAACGGAGATGGTTCCGCCACTTTCCTTTGCGGCCTTCAGCATATCCGGATATACCTGATTGAAGTAGATGCGGTTGTAGATCTTGGTCAGACCGTCCTTCTTCGCCATGTCCTCGGTTGTCAGATACAACCGGTCCTTGATCATGGCAGTGGTGAAATCTCCGATGGTGGTCTTGTAGAAGTCATAGCCGCCGTAGAAGAAGTCATACTTCTCACCTGCGATGACCATAACGCCATAGAGATTGTCCTGCTCATAAGCCGGAAGTGCTGTGATACAGCAGCCGCGGCGCTCAAAGTAGGGGAAGAACTGATCATAGTTGTCACAGATGACCATGGGCTCACGGGAACCGTTCTTCTTGAAATCCCGGAAGATCTGCTGGGTTTCCTTCTTCAGACGTTCACGTCCGTAGTTTTTATCCGTATAGGCTTCGAAGATGATCTCTTCATTCAGGCAGACATCCTTGTCGATAAAGAAACAGCAGATATTTGCATCCTTCAGCTCTACAAGCTTCTGGATCATGAAATTCAAACTCTCGGAAAGATCAAAGGTGGAGGTGAAATGTGACGTGATCTCGATCAGTGCGTGTGTCTCGGCACTGCGTTTCTTCAAATCGGAGAGTGCATCATTTAACTGAATTCTCTGATAATTGATGGTCTCATTTACTTCCTCCAGACGGTTTTGCATCTCTACCAGTCCGGAATTCTCTTCCTCAACATCCAGATTCTTAAAGAAAATGTTGGTATACTGACGGTCCATGTAGATCATACTCTGGATGGTGATCTGACGGAGCAGATGAACTACCATGAACAGGAATATTCCTACAACCAGAAGAAGGATGGCGATGGCCTTGTCGAACATTCCGCGGAAGGGAAGGATCACGGCCAGGGCCAGCATGGTAGTCAGGAAGAAATAATCACGGTAGGTGAGCATGATGTCATAAACGTCATTCAGAAGAACGCTTTCGCAGATCATCAGAATGCCGTATAAAATGAACATGCCAAGGACCGGGATCGGAAGCTCGCCAATGAAGCAGAAACCGATCAGACAGCCCAGATAAATGAATACCTTATATACATAGATTCCGGAATAATACTCGGCCTTCTGGCTGTAGAACCAGTAGAACAGATCAAACCCGCCGCATCCGACGATCAGGACCAGATAGCAGATCATGGTCTTCAGGTCGGCTCCAAGGTCAAAGACATATGAAAAGATAACAGACAGGCCAAGAATGGCCAGGATGATCCGATGGAATTTTCTTGATGATTCAAGATAGGTATTTTTTAATATAGTCAGCATAGTCCCCCACTCCTTTGAATCCTTCTCCTCCAAAAGAGGTTATAACCCTACAACTCTATTCTACCAAAAAAGCGGTGGGGATTCAATTCATTTATTGATAAAAATGGGAATTCCGATTATGATTAAGAAGAGACATTTTAACCTACATATATCATGCTCAGGAGGGACGACTATGTTGATCGGAGGGAAGGATTTCCGTACGGACGGTTCTCACATATATATTATGGGTATTCTGAATCTGACACCGGATTCTTTCTCGGACGGCGGCAGATATACAAAGCCGGATGAGGTGCTTTTGCGGGTGGAAACCATGATCCGTGAAGGGGCGGAGATCATTGATCTGGGAGCGGAGAGTACACGCCCGGGGGCTGCGGAGGTCACCGCAGAGGAGGAAATGGAACGCCTTCTTCCGGTTTTGGAGATGTTGAAGCAGCGTTTTGATACGCCGGTATCCATAGATACATATAAAGCAGAGGTGATGGATGCGGCATTTTCATGTGGTGCGGATCTGGCAAATGATATCTGGGGCTTTCGTTATGAGGAGCTTCACCCGGAGCTTTGTGCAGGAAAGAAGACCATGGCGGAGGTGGTTGCTGCCCAGGGAAAACCGGCTGTGCTCATGCATAATGACCTGATGCCGCGAAACGGAGGGGAGCGGACAGAAGAACAGTGGGAACGTTCAGGCGTGACAGCTTCCGGAAGAAAACAGATTCTGTGTCGCGTCAGAGACGGCTGGGAACGGTCTCTTCAGATCGCGGAGACATATGGTGTAAAGAAGGATCAGATCATCCTGGACCCGGGGGTGGGCTTCGCCAAGACTCAGGAGGAAAATCTGGCCTGTATTAGGGGCCTCTCTTTCCTGAAACGCGAAGGCTGCAGCATGCTCCTCGGAGCTTCCAGGAAGTCGGTGCTGGGAAGTCTTCTGGAGCTTCCGACGGAGGACCGGGACGAGGCAACGGCGGGGACCTCCCTCCTGGCCTTCAATGCGGGCTATTCCTTCGTGCGTGTACACGACGTAAAAATGAACCGCAGACTCCTTGATTTTTGGGAAAAGATACACATGGAGGGTCCGAAACTCCCGTAATTACGGGGGTTTTATGTAACCTAATCCCCGAAAACCCCGTAAAATCAGCAAAATTTAGTGTTTTTTTTTGAAAAACCCCACAATATCTTGCGGAAATGTATTGAAATCTAAATCGAAGCCGTGTATAATAGGCACTGTAAAAAACAAATCCTAATACGAAAGGAAGCAGAAGACTATGAACAAGACAGAACTTGTTGCAGCTATCGCTGCAGAGGCAGACCTTAACAAGAAGCAGGCGGAAGCAGCTGTTAAGGCATTTGTAGACGTTGTTTCTGATGAACTTCAGAAGGGCGGCAAGGTACAGCTGATCGGCTTTGGTACATTCGAAGTTGGCGAAAGAGCAGCTCGTACAGGACGTAATCCTCAGACTGGCGCAACCATCAAGATCAAGGCAGCTAAGCAGCCGAAGTTCAAGGCTGGCGCAGCTCTTAAGGAGAAGGTTAACAGCAAGCCCGCTAAGAAGGCAAAGAAGAAATAAGTTTTTTTGCGACTCTCGCCCCGGCTCTCTCGGCCGGGGTATTTTTATGCAATAATTCTGTTATGAAGAAGATAATAATAGTTGCGGTTTATATGATGTAGTAGTAAAATATTAATTTAGTACTGTCGTTCTTTTGATGTTTTTTATGAAGGAGCTGTATGGGAATCGGAGGAGGAACCGAATACTATTATTTTGGTAATTATACGCCGGTCGGTGACGTTCTTGTCATTTCGGCCTGTTTGCTGTTCCTTCTGCTTACCTATATTGCTTACATCACCAAGACCCGGACCTTCCTTATGTTCCGGTTTCTGATCTTTTCCATTATGCTGGCTGCGGGAGCCAGTATCGGATTCCATATGCTTCTCAGCAAGGCGGCTGATTCCGCACAGGTTTGGATCCTTTTGCTGAGGGCTGCCTATCATAGTTTTCTTTACATTTGTCTGTTCCTATACATTGCCTACATTCGTGAGCAGATGCGTCTCAGCCGGCGTACTACGCTTCAGGTTGTGCTTCCTGCAGCAATCGGTACCATTGGGCTCGTGACCTTCGAATTCCTGTCGGTTGTTTTCCGCTGGGGATTCGAGATCATCGGAAATGATCAGGCGCTGGAGACCTTTAATCTCTTCCCCTTTGGTTATGTGGCGCTTACGGTTGTGATCATTTATCTTCTCATCCGTTACAGGAAGCGTCTCTTCAAGCAGGTTATGACCGGTGTGTTCGGTGCTTCCATTCTTGCCTTCGTTGTTCTATATATGCAGGAAAAGTTTGATCAGAAGTCCTACACGGTATGGACCTTTGTGCTTCCTGCATTTGCAGTGCTGTACATGATGCATTCCCATCCATACAATCTGGAGATGGGTGCTGTGGACGCTTCGGCTTTCGACGATCTGGTGAAGTACAGCTACAAGAAGAAGAAGGAACTGCTGATGATGACGATGCAGCTGGTTTTGCTGGAGGAGGATGGTAAGCAGTATCCTGAGGCTATCAAGGAGACCGTGCGAAGGTTTGCCGGAGAGTATTTCCGGGGAGCGACTCTGTTCCAGATCTCAAACGGAACCCATGTGCTTGCAGCGGAAAAGGAAAAGAATCCGAATTATGAGAATACCATCAACAGTATTCTGAACGGATTTGGAGAGGAGTATCCGAAATACAGACTGCCCTTCAAGATCCTGATCCTTCAATCGGATGACAGGATCAGTGCAGAGCGGGATTACGTGAGTCTGATCCGTTTTGTGGAATCAAAGCTGGGAAGCAATGAGGTTCATTATGTGACGGAAGAGGATATCAATGAATACCAGCGTCATAAGTATATTCAGACGCAGCTGACGGATATCTGTAAGAAGGGAAATCTGGACGATCCGAGAGTACATGTGTACTGCCAGCCGGTACTGAATACCATGACCCAGACCTATGATACGGCAGAAGCATTGATGCGTATCGTGCTTCCGGATCTGGGAATGGTTTTTCCCGACACCTTTATCCCCATAGCGGAGGAAAGCGGGCTCATTCACCAGCTTAGTCTGATCATCCTTCATAAAACCTGCGAACAGATCAGAACTATGCTGGATCAGGGGTATCAGATCCAACGTATTTCCGTAAACTTCTCTACTCAGGAACTGCATGATGAAGGCTTCTGCCTGGATGTCAGCTCAGTGATCCGAAAGTCGGGTGTCCCCTTCGGAAAGGTTGCCATCGAGCTTACGGAGAGCCAGAACGAGGGAGATTTCGTGGCCATGAAGTCAAAGATCGAGGAGCTCCGGGAGAGTGGAGTGAAGTTCTATCTGGATGATTTTGGCACCGGATATTCCAATTTCGAGCGTATCATGGAACTGCCCTTTGATATCATCAAGTTTGACCGTTCCATGCTGTTGGCATCCGCAGCAAATGAGAACTCTGAAAAGATGGTTTCCCACCTGGCCCAGATGTTCAGCGATATGGATTATGCGGTACTGTATGAAGGAGTGGAGACCTCCGACGATGAGGAACGCTGCGTGAAGATGGATGCCAAGTATCTTCAGGGCTATAAATATTCCAAACCAATTCCCATAGAGCAGCTTACGGAGTATTTCAAAAAAGAGAATAATAACACGTAAAAGAAAGCATTTCAGGCGGGGCCGTACTTGGCTCCGCCTCTTTACTTTCCCTCGCAAAATTGGTAAAATGTAGTGTAGGTGTGCGCACCGAAAGAAGATGGGAGGAGAGCTGCCGGTCAGGCAGCCGGAAAGAATCATGTGCGGATTTGCAGGCTTTTTTGGAACCGGAGATTATGACCGTGAGCAGGTGATAAGAGCTATGAGTGAGAAGATCGCTCACCGGGGCCCGGACGGGGAAGGCGTCTTTGTGGATGACCGGATCGCCCTTGGCCATCGGAGACTCAGTATCATCGACCTTGAGGGCGGAACACAGCCCATGTACAGTGCTGACGGCCGGTATGTGATCGTATTTAACGGAGAGATCTATAATTTCAAGGATATCCGCAGGAAGCTGGAACGTGAGCATCATGTTAAGTTCCAAACGAACTGTGATACGGAAGCAATCCTGCAGACCTACATGATCTACAAGGAGAGAACAGCTTCTCTGCTTCGCGGAATGTTTGCATTTGTGATCTATGATACGCAGGAGCATACTCTTTACGGAGCCCGTGATGCCTTTGGCATCAAGCCCTTCTATTATGCAAAAATGATGGACACCCTGCTGTTTGGGTCTGAGATCAAGGCCTTCCTGCCGCATCCGGCATTTCGGAAGGAAGTAAATAAAGAAGCTCTGAAGATGTATCTGATCTTCCAGTATTCTCCCATGAAGGAGACCATTTTCCGTAATGTATATAAGCTGGAGCCCGGTACCTATTTCACCTATGACGGAAAGCATTTTCTGACTGAGCAGTATTTTAATGCCTCCTTCCGTCCGAAGGACCGCACGGAGGACGAGACCGCACAGGATATCTACAAAGAGGTTGAGAATTCCGTAAAGTATCATCTGATCGCGGATGTGGAGGTTGGATCCTTCCTTTCCGGCGGTGTGGATTCCAGCTTTATTGCTACTCTGGCACGGCCGGATAAGACCTATTCCGTCGGCTTTAAGACGGATGGTTTTGATGAAAGCACGGATGCCAAGGCACTTTGTGACATTTTGAAGATCAAGAATAAGCGCCGTGAGATCACAGCGGATGAATTCTTTGAGGCACTTCCTGCCGTTCAGTATCAGTCAGATGAGCCGCATGCCAATCTTTCTGCGGTTCCGCTGTATTTCCTTTCCGAGATGGCAGCGGAGGATCTGAAGGTTGTTCTTTCCGGTGAGGGTGCGGATGAATTCTTCGGCGGTTATGAGACCTACCATTCCAGCAGGTCCGGAACGATCTACAAGAAGATCGTGCCCTGGAGACTTCGAAAGAAGATCGGTGAGAAGATCGGAGAGAAGGAGCATCGCGGACTGAACTTCTTTAAGAGAAATGCGCTGAACCTGGAGGATTCCTATATCGGCCAGGCCTTCATCATGGATAATGAGCAGGCAAACGCGGTCCTGAAAGAGAAGTATCGCAGCGACCTGACCTATCAGGATGTGACACGGCCTTATTTCAACAAGGTTCGGGGAAAAGACGAATTACATAAGAAGATGTATCTGGATATGCATCTGTGGCTGCCGAATGACATTCTTCTGAAGGCAGATAAGATGACCATGGCTCATAGTCTGGAGCTTCGTGTTCCCTATCTGGACCGGAAGGTCTGGAAGTATGCCCGGACCATTCCTTCCTACCTGCTGTTAAGTGACAGTCAGACCAAGACTGTCTTCCGAAAGAGCTCGGAGAAGGTCCTGCCTGATGAGTGGGTAAAGCGTAAGAAGAAGGGCTTCCCTGTTCCGATCCGTCAGTGGCTTTGGGAAGAGAAGTATGCATACAAATTCCGTGAGATGTTCAATCAGCCCTTTGCAAAGGAATTCTTTGATACGGAAATGCTGCTGCATTGGCTGAAGGATCATCAGGAGAAGAAGGCAAACAACCAGAGAAAGCTTTACACTGTATATGCGTTCCTTCTCTGGTACAAGGCGTATTTCGTTGATGAGGCGTAAGGCTGTTTCTTTGGGAAGGTAGAAGTTAAAAGCCGGTCTGTGAAGGGTCGGCGGCGATAATAATTTTGATATGGGGGGAAATCAATATGAGTACCATGATCACAGATACCATTCGGTATATAGGAACAGACGATAAGGAGCTGGACCTCTTTGAAAGCCAGTATGAGGTCCCGAACGGAATGGCCTACAATTCTTATCTGATCCTGGATGAGAAGATCGCGGTAATGGATACCGTGGATGAGCGCGGAACGGAAGCATGGGTTGAGAACCTTCAGCGGGAGCTGGCAGGCAGGAAACCGGATTATGTGGTGATCCAGCATATGGAGCCGGATCATACGGGTAGTCTGGGAAGGCTTCTCACGCTGTATCCCGACATTCAAATGGTTGGAAATGCAAAGACCTTCCAGATGCTTCCGCAGTTTTATCCCATTGAGACCGAGGGTCGCACCCTGGTGGTAAAGGAGGGAGATACCCTGTCTCTGGGAAACCATACCCTGCAGTTTCTCCTGGCACCCATGATCCACTGGCCAGAGGTCATGATGACCTATGAGCAGTCGGAGAAGGTGTTCTTCTCCGCTGATGCTTTCGGCAAGTTCGGAACTCTGGATACAGAGGAGGACTGGGCCTGTGAGGCAAGAAGATATTATTTCAATATCGTCGGGAAATACGGGGTTCCTGTACAGACACTTCTGAAGAAGGCTTCGGCTCTGGATATTCAGGTGATCGCTCCTCTGCACGGACCGATCCTTACGGAGAATCTTGGATATTATATCGGTCTTTACGACACCTGGAGCAGCTATAAGGCAGAGTCTAAGGGCGTCTTCATCGCAGTGGCATCCATCCATGGAAATACACTTGCTGCGGCAAAGAAGCTGGAAGAGCTTCTCCTGGCAAAGGGAGAAGAGCGTGTGGTCCTGAGTGAGATCTCCAGAGAGGATATGGCGGAGATCGTGGAAGATGCTTTCCGGCATGACAGGATGGTATTGGCAGCATCCAGCTACGACGGAGGCGTGTTCCTGCCCATGCATGATCTTCTTACACATCTTGGCTATAAAGGGTTCCAGAATCGGAAGGTGGGAATCCTTGAGAACGGTTCCTGGGCGCCTACGGCGGCAAGGACCATCAAAGGGCTTCTGGAGCCCATGAAGGGCGTGGAGATCCTGGAACCGGTCGTAACCATCCGTTCGTCCATGAAGGATGCTGATCTTCCCGGCCTGGAAGCGCTGGCCGATGCACTGATAGCTGCAGGAGAGTAGCGCGGAACGGCGCCCTCATTGTGCGGAAAATGCGCTTGCGGCAAATAAGGTAATGTGATAGAATTGATGCGGTTTTTAAAACTATGTCATAACGTGTAAGGAGTAATAAGATATGGCAGATTATATCGTGAGTTGTGAATCTGCGGCAGACCTTTCGCCGGAATGGATGGAGAAAAGAGATTTAAAATATATCTGCTTCACCTTCAGCTTGAACGGTGTGGAGTATAAGGATGATCTTTGGACATCCATGAAGCCGGAAGAACTGTACCAGCGGATGCTGGCAGGAGAAGAGGCAAAGACTTCTCAGGTGGGTCTGGCTGAGTACGCGAGTCATTTCCGTAAGTATCTGGAGCAGGGAAAGGACGTGCTTCACTGCACATTGTCCACCGGCATTTCCGGAACCTACAATGCGGCCGTACTGGCAGCAAAACAGCTTCGCGAGGATTTTCCGGATCGAAAGATCTTCGTGATCGATTCATTGGCTGCATCTTCCGGATACGGACTTCTGATGGAAGGTATCGCTGATAAGAGAGATGAGGGGCTTCCGGTGGAGGAGCTGGCAAAATGGACCGAGGAGCATAAGCTGAATCTGGTTCACTGGTTCTTTTCAACGGACCTTACCTTCTACATCCGCGGCGGCCGTGTATCCAAGACGGCAGGATTTGTCGGACAGGTTCTGTCCATCTGCCCGCTTCTGAATGTGGATTATAAGGGACGGCTGATCCCCAGAGAGAAGATCCGTACGAAGAAGAAGGTATTGAAGCGTCAGCTGGAGAAAATGATAGAGCTTGCAGATGATGGGCTGAATTACTCCGGTAAATGCTTCGTATCGAACTCAGATCCGGAGACCGGAGCTGAAATGAAGAAGATGGTTGAGGAGACCTTCCCGAATATCAAGGACGGAGTTCAGATGTTCCCCATCGGTGCAACGGTAGGTGCACATACCGGTCCGGGAACGGTAGCCCTGTTCTTCTGGGGGAAGAAGAGAGAGGATTAGGTAAAACAGAGAGACGGGATGGGGTCAGACTCCCAAACGAAGGGGTCTGACCTCATCCCGTCTCTCTGTTTTTGGTTTTATTATTCCGGAAGATGTTTTTCCAGCCATTCATTGATGTATGCGTATACATCCGCACGGTCTGTCTCATTCAGGATCTCGTGCCTGTCATTCTCAAAGAGTTTGCAGGATACGTCAGTGATGCCGGCCTTAACATATTTCTCATAGACCTTCTTAACACCCTTGCCGAGACCGCCTACAGGATCCTCTTCGCCGGAAACCAGAAGGAGCGGAAGCTCTGTGGGGATCGCTGCGATATTTCTCTTCTGATTTGTGAAGAGCACAGTGGAGAAAAGGGCTTCAAAAGCGTTGAGTGTAAAGAGGAAGGTGCAGAGAGGATTCTCGTAGTATTTCTTTACGATCTCCACGTCTTTGGTGAGCCAGCTGTTCTCCGGATTCTCACCGGTCAGATCATATTTCTTATAATTGGAATTGTAGGTCAGGTTCAGAACCTTTACGCTGCGGTAATCCCAGCCATGCTTCTTCGCCATGGAATGGACCAGAACCAGTGCGGCGGTGACTGCTGCATCGGGTTCCTGGCCTGTGCCCATGATGATGGCACCTGTCAGGCCGTCTCCCTGAGTGGAGAGGTAACGGCGGAGCAGATAGGAGCCCATGCTGTGTCCCAGGATGAAGTAGGGAAGACCGGCATATTTGGTCTGCATGCAGAGACGCAGACGGTGGATGTCCTGGATCAGGACCCTGCCAGGATTGTCTTCCGCAATATAACCCAGCCTCTCCTCGTCGATCACAGACTGACCGTGTCCCAGGTGATCGTGCCCGACAACGGCAAATCCCTGCGATACAAGATAGTTTGCAAAGTCATCATAGCGGTCGATAAATTCTACCATACCATGAACCAGCTGAACGACAGCCTTCGGCTTCCGGGATTCATCATCCCAGAGGATGCCGTGGATCTTTGTCTTACGGTCAGTAGACGGAAATGTAAAATGCTTTTTCATATAAACTCCTCGTCTTGGCTCATCGGAGCGTGTCGATTATTTGTTGAATCGTGCCTGCTGTCCTTCGATCAGTGCGGAATCCTCAAAATAGTTGATCCGCATGGCAGCCTTAACTTCTGCCAGAGTTGCGTCAGCCGCCTTGATGGCAGCTTCGGTTCCTTCCTTCAGGATCTGATAGACACCGGGGATGTCCTTCTCATACTCGGCACGGCGGGCACGGATGGGTTCCAGTTCCTGGTTCAGTACATTGATCAGGAACTTCTTTACCTTTACATCGCCCAGACCGCCACGGCGGTAATGATCCTTCATTTCATCCAGGTTCTTATAATCCGGACAGAACTTCTCGAAGTCCGCATCGGTGCAGAAAGCATCGAGGTAGGTGAATACGGTGTTGCCTTCCACCTTGCCGGGGTCGGAGACCTGAAGGTGGCCGGGATCGGTATACATGCTCATTACTTTCTTCTTAACATCCTCGGGGGAGTCGGAGAGGTAGATGCAGTTACCCAGAGATTTGCTCATCTTTGCCTTGCCGTCAGTGCCGGGAAGACGGGAGCATACGGTGTTCTTCGGGATAAGTGCATCCGGTTCCACCAAAGTCTCTCCATACAGAGAGTTGAATTTCCGTACGATCTCTCTTGCCTGTTCGATCATGGGGAGCTGATCCTCGCCCACGGGAACCGTGGTTGCTTTGAAAGCGGTGATATCCGCGGTCTGGCTGACCGGATAGGTGAAGAAACCTGCAGGAATACTGGTTTCGAAATTCCGCATCTGGATCTCGGCCTTTACGGTGGGATTCCGTTCAAGGCGGGATACGGTCACAAGGTTCATATAATAGAATGTGAGCTCGGTCAAAGCGGATAACTGAGACTGGATAAAGATGTGTACCTTGGACGGGTCCAGACCTGCTGACAGATAGTCCAAAGCCACTTCAATGATATTGTCGCGGATCTTGTCAGGATTGTCGAAATTGTCGGTCAATGCCTGCGCATCGGCGATCATAATGAAAATGTCATCGTATTCGCCGGAATTCTGCAGCTCCACGCGTCTCTTCAGTGAGCCTACATAGTGTCCGAGATGCAGTTTACCGGTGGGGCGGTCGCCCGTAAGTATTATTTTCTTCATAGGAAACCTCTTTCTTTTCTTGAGTTGCATTCCTATCATAATAAGTCCCGTGTAAAAAGTCAAGGGAAGAGAGATTTCGTTTGCATTTCCATCAGAAAGTGCTTAAAATAGATAAGATGGGAGTTTGAAGGAGGCGTTTATGATCTATACGGAACTGACGAAGAAAGCTATACGATTTGCCTTTGAGGCACATACGGGACAGACAGACCGGTCCGGTCTCCCTTATGTTCTGCATCCCATCCATGTGGCGGAGCAGATGACGACGGAGGATGGCTGTGTGGTGGCGCTGCTGCATGATGTTCTGGAGGATACGGATCATACGGAGGAGGACCTTCGTCAGCAGGGATTCAGCGAAGCACAGATTACGGCGGTAAAGCTGCTCACACGGACCGAAGGTGAAGACTATTTCGAGTATATCCGCCGGATGAAGGAAAATGAGCTGGCTGTAGCTGTGAAGCTGGAGGACCTGGCACACAATATGGACAGGTCGAGGCTTGAGGAGTTGTCCGATAAGGATGAGGCACGCTTCCATAAGTATGAAGAAGCGATCCGGATATTGACGGAATAAGAGGATAGAACAGTGGCATATATTACATGTAAGGATCTGTCATTGGGATACGACGGGCGTGTCGTGACGGACGGGATCGACTTCAGTGTCGGTGAAGGAGATTATCTCTGTATCGTTGGGGAAAACGGTGCGGGTAAGTCCACCCTGATGAAGACCATTTTAAAACTGAATACTCCCATGGGCGGAACCGTGGAATACGGAGACGGGATCACGCGAAAGGAGCTGGGGTATCTTCCCCAGCAGACGGTTGTGCAGAGAGACTTCCCTGCCTCCGTTTATGAGATCGTTCTCTCCGGTAATCTGTCCCATATGGGGCTGTGCCCTTTCTACAGACGCGAGGACCGGAAGCGCGCAAGGAAAGCCATGCGCAGACTGGGTGTCTGGGAGCTTCGGAATGAGTGCTACCGGAATCTGTCCGGCGGACAGCAGCAGAGGGTGCTCCTTTCCCGGGCGCTGGTCGCAACGGAGAAGCTGCTGCTTCTGGATGAACCGGTGAGCGGTCTGGATCCGAAGGTGACAGCGGAAATGTATGAGCTGATCAGGAAGCTGAACAGTGAGGGCGTGACGGTGATCATGATCTCGCATGACATAGAAATGGCCACGCGCTATGCAAGCCATATCCTGCATTTGGGCGGACATCAGATGTTCTTCGGAACCACCTCGGATTATCTCAAGTCGGATGCCTGGAAGATCTTTGGAAAGGCTTTGGACGGTATGGATATTTCCGGAAAGGAGGAGAAGAAATGACGGCTGATATGTCTATCTGGGAGAAGCTCAGTTATTACTGGGAATTTCCCTTCGTTCGATATGCGCTGATCGTCGGATGTCTTGTGGCTCTCTGTTCCTCCCTTTTGGGTGTGACCCTGGTGCTGAAGCGGTACTCCTTCATCGGAGACGGCCTGTCTCATGTGGCCTTTGGAGTGATGGCGGTAGCTACCGTCCTGAATCTGTCCAATAATATGATCCTTGTGCTGCCCCTTACCGTGCTGGCAGCGATCCTGCTGCTGCAGACGGGAGAGAAGGCAAGAGTCAAGGGTGATGCGGCCATTGCCATGGTCTCAGTAAGTTCGCTGGCGCTGGGCTATATGATCATGAACATCTTCCCGGCCAATTCTTCCAACATTTCCGGAGATGTATGTACCACACTGTTCGGATCTACGTCCATTCTGACACTGACCGGAACGGAGGTGACCATCAGCATAGTTCTTTCCGCGGTGGTGATCCTGCTGTTCGTGCTTCTGTACAACCGGATCTTTGCCGTGACATTTGATGAGAATTTTGTACGGGCTACGGGGATGCCGGCCAGAACCTATAACCTGATCATCGCAACGATCATCGCAGTGATCATTGTGTTGGGAATGAATCTGGTGGGTTCTCTGCTGATCTCGGCACTTGTGATCTTCCCGTCGCTTTCGGCCATGCGGCTCATGCATACCTTCCTTGGGGTGGTGGTGCTTTCGGCCGGCATTTCCGTATTTGCGGCACTGCTGGGAATGCTGATCTCCATTTTGTTCTCCACGCCTGTGGGAGCAACTATAGTTTCGGTGGATCTGGTCGTGTACGGGATATGCCTGATCATCGGTAAAATAATGAAGAGGTAGGAGCCATGAAGAAGATAAAAGGAAAACTTGCAGTCGTTCTTTCACTGATGCTTGTGTCGATAACGGGATGCGGAGACGGAAGCAACCGGAATATGCAGTCCCAGAATGCAGTGGACAATGCGATCCAGGGGCAGATCGCAAAGGAAGAGGCGAAAACGGCCTCCGCCACTACCGGCCAGAAGGAGGATGTCTCGACAGAGGCGGCAACCCAGGCCGATACCCAGGTTGCGACACAGTCCGACAGTACGGAAGAGAAGACGGCGAAGAAATTTACGGAGGCCACAACGGAGAAGAAGGATTTCATGGAAGAGATTAAGGAATCCTACATCGAAACACCGGATGCTTCTGTGGACATTGATCTTACAGCCATGGGAAGCGATATGGTCTATGCCACGGTTTATCAGATGGTGTATGAATCACCGCAGGACTATGTGGGAAAGAAGATCAAGATGCGCGGAGCCTATACCACGGCGAATTCCACAATGAACGATCTGATCTACCATTATGTGATCATCAAGGATGCGGCAGCCTGCTGTTCCCAGGGGCTCGAATTCGTCTGGGGCGACGGCAGTCATGCGGACAGTGAGTATCCGGAGCTGGGTACCGAGGTTGAGGTGATCGGTGTGTACGAAACCTACACCGAGGAGGGAGACCCCTACCTGTACAGCCGGATCAAGGGTGCAACCATGAAGCTGATCGATACATCATCCGGAACCACGGCGGACGCACGCTAGGTATAGTTGACATAATAGGTGCCTGTCACCATTACAGAATTGTTACATTTGGACGTAACAGTTTTGTAATGGTGACAGGCACCTTTTATGTTGACCAGAAAAATACTGCTTGACAAATCATGAACATATGAATATACTTTCATATGAAAGGGCGTTCATATAAGTGTGGATGCCGGTTGCAAGAAGAGCTTTTGATTCATCGGGAGGTAGTTCCATGGCAGAAGAGTTACGGGTGGATAAGCTGCAGGAGGGTACAAAGGAGTACATAGCAGCTCATGATGAGATCGTGAAAAGGGTGAAGGAGAATCAGCCGGAGGATGAGTATCTGTATGATCTGTCCGAGCTGTTCAAGATCTTCGGAGATTCCACAAGGATAAAAATCCTGTATTCCCTTTTTGAGACGGAGCTTTGTGTCAGTGATATGGCGACGATACTGAATCTGTCCCAATCCTCGGTGAGTCATCAGCTGAGGATCCTGAAGGATGCAAAGCTGGTGAAGTTCCGCAGGGAAGGAAAAGCCATCTTTTATTCGCTTGATGACGAGCATGTGCGTATGATCCTGAGTCTTGGGATGGAGCACGTGGAGGAGTAAATGTGCCGGGGCCATATACGGACCGGATGAAATAGAAACGGAGGATAGTACAATGAAGAAGACTTACAAGGTAGAAGTAGACTGTGCGGCATGTGCAGAGAAGATGCAGGATGCCATCAGAGCGACGGAGGGCGTTAAGGATGCAACCCTCAGCTTCATGACATTGAAGGTGAAGGTTGAATTCGAAGAGGGCGCCGATCCGGAGACGGTTATGCAGGCAGCACGGAAAAATGTGAAGAAGATCGAGGATGATATGGAGATCATTTTATGACATCCAAACAGAGAAAAACTCTGATACGTATCCTGGTGGCGCTCGTTGTTACAGCAGCGCTTACCGTGACCTTTCATTTTGTGGATGTCCCCTGGTTCATCTCAACACCGGCCTATCTGGTTCCATACCTGATCGTGGGTTATGATGTGCTCTACAAGGCCTTCCGGGGAATTTGCAAGGGACAGGTTTTTGATGAGAATTTCCTTATGGCCATCGCAACCGTGGGCGCCTTCTGTCTGGGTGAATGCCTGGAGGGCGTGGCGGTCATGCTGTTCTATCAGGTTGGTGAGCTGTTCCAGAGCATTGCCGTAGGAAAGAGCAGGAAGAATATCGCGGCGCTGATGGATATCCGTCCGGACTACGCAAATCTGCTGCAGGAGGACGGAAGCACGGAACGGGTGGATCCGGATGAGGTGGAGATCGACTCTGTTATCGTGGTAAATCCCGGGGAGAAGATCCCCATCGACGGCATTGTGATCCAGGGACAGGCGTCACTGGATACGGCGGCACTGACAGGCGAATCCGTGCCCAGGCATGTGGCCGAGGGGCAGGAGGTGATCAGTGGTTGTATCGCTCTGGACGCACAGCTTCGTATCCGGACTACCAAGGAATTCGAGGAGTCCACGGTATCGAAGATCCTGGACCTGGTGGAGAATTCCAGTATGAAGAAGGCAAAGGCGGAGAACTTCATCTCCAAATTTGCCCGTGTCTATACCCCTATCGTATGTTACAGTGCATTGGCTTTGGCAGTGCTGCCACCGCTGGTGCGTATGCTTTTCGGATATTCAGCCGACTGGGTGGACTGGATCACCAGAGCACTTACTTTCCTGGTCATCAGCTGTCCGTGTGCGGTCGTGATCTCCGTGCCCCTCAGCTTCTTTGGCGGGATCGGATGTGCCAGCAGCCGGGGGATCCTGGTGAAGGGCTCCAACTATCTGGAAGCGTTGGCAGATACGAAGACCATTGTATTTGATAAAACGGGAACCCTTACAGAGGGCGTTTTCGCGGTGACAGGCTGTCACCCGGCATCCGGATGGAATCAGGATCATCTGCTCAGTGTCGCGGCACATGCGGAATCAGCTTCCAGCCACCCCATCAGTGTATCCATTCGCAGGGCATTTGAAGAAACCGGAAGAACCGTGGAACCGGAGACGGTTACGGATATTCGTGAGATCGCCGGTCACGGTGTGACGGCTGTGGTGGAAGGAAGAAGGATCGCTGTAGGAAATGTGCGTCTTATGAAACAGGAAGGCGCCGAGATCACCGGTGTCCGTCCGGAAGGGACGGTGTGCTTTGTGGCAGTGGACGGAGTGTATGCAGGGTGTATCCGGATATCGGATGTGGTACGTCCTACCTCAGGTGAAGCCATGAAGAGCCTGGCGGGTCAGGGTATCCGGACCGTCATGCTGACCGGTGACCGCAGAGATGTGGCAGAGCGTGTGGCTAAGGAGCTTGGGATCCATACCGTTCGTGCCGAACTGCTTCCCGGTGATAAGGTAAGTGAAGTTGAGAAGCTTCTGGATGAAAAGGAGAAGGGCAGCTGTCTGGCCTTCGTGGGAGACGGTATCAATGATGCGCCGGTTCTTTCCCGGGCAGATATCGGCATCGCCATGGGTGCCATGGGTTCGGATGCGGCCATTGAGGCAGCGGACATCGTCCTGATGGATGACGATCCGGCGAAGATCTCCCTGGCACTCCGGATCTCAAGAAGGACCCTCCGCATCGTCCGGCAGAACATCACATTTGCCATCGGCGTCAAGCTGCTGTGCCTGTTGCTTGGTGCACTTGGGATCGCAAATATGTGGATCGCCATTTTCGCAGACGTGGGAGTCATGGTGATCGCAGTACTGAATGCAGTTCGCGCGCTGCGGATCAAATGAAAGCGCAGGGGAGGCGCAAAATCGGGGACGGTTCCGGACTGTCCGGAACCGTCCCCGATTTTGCGCCTCCGTCCCTGTTATTGTAAAGGGGGTAATATGGAAGAAACAAAAAGCTTTCAAAAAGCTCTCACAAATTTCATGAATGATTTCGCCAGCGGAGATTCCATCCGGCACCTGGCAGATGCGGGTTTTACCGTTACCGGGATCACTGAGAAGCTGTCCTTCCCCACGAAGAAGGAGCTGGTGGCCGAGATCGTGTGGAAGCATTATCTGGATACGGGGAGAATCTGCCTCTGTGAACCGCAGACCGGGACCATAAAGCGTGTGACCTATGTTCAGGAGCAGGGCGCATACGGCAAAACATCCCTGCGTCAGGTGACGGAGGAAGTGCCTGCTCCGGCCCGGGAGTATGTAATATGTGATTTCGGTTACCGTCTCTATGCAAAGAAAGAGGCATTCCTGGAGGAAATGAAACAGCTCTCAGGGGAGGACCGGGAGTACATCCTGGACCTTCCCTGGCCGCTGCAGAAGGTGTGGCATGTGGCGGATGAACGGATGCTGCGGATTCGGGATGCGCTGGGACACAAGTCATAGGATATTGCGTTTACTGTGAATCCAGGAACTTGAGGAAATCCTCTGTTTCATACCAGTTCTCAATGTTCGATTTTTTTGCGTTCCCGAAGGTATCCTTTACCTTTTGTTCAAAGTCTTCCTTGGAAAGATCCTTTCCGTCCCACATGTAGGGGCAACGAATGACCACTCCGTTCTGATCGGTTTCTTCGCCTCCCATGGCTATCATTTTGCAACCGTCGGGAGAGTAGGAATAAACCTCAAAATAGTGCACGTATGTGCTATCATCACTGCTGCAGTCACTGCTCCTGTCCATTCCGAACACGCTTCCCTTTTCCACATACTGAACCTCATAGGTATTTCCATACCCGTCGACCATTTCGGCTTTTCCGTTCTTTACGGTATAGATCTCTATTGTGGGTCCGCTCTTCATGATCAGTTCCGGGATATCGTCGTTATCAAGATAAACCGGATCAAAAGCGTACCCGACACCCTCATTTGCAAGGGCGCGGTATGCCGCAACCCAATCTGTTGAAGTGGATTTCGGAGCCTCGGTAGTTGTCTCTTCGGAAGGCTTGGTTTCCTTGATGGTTTTGATCTCCTCGTCCAAAGGGGTGTCGCCGGACTTGTACATGGACCAGTAACCGGTTCCTCCAAAGTCCTTATAATCCAGGATGGCATAACAGGTTGCGATCCATTCGTCATCTTCTCCGTGCCAGCCGGCGGATCCGTAGGTCCGGTACTTGAAGGTTGCAAGATACATGCCATCCTTCTGTTCGCAGGATTCCAGCTCGATATCGGCTCCCCCGGCACCGTCCCAGTGTTCGCCGTAATAGTAACCGCCTTCATAGTACCAGCCATAGCCGCTAAGGTCCTTTACCCGGTTTACAGAGTCCTTGTTCCAGTTGTATACATTTTCCAGCACCCAGTCGAGCTTCTCACCGTTGATCTGATAGCTGTCATACGCAAATGATCCTCTGGGATCCTTCATGAAGTCGGTTTTGACGATCCCGTCGATGGGATACATTCTGGTATCATAATAATCATGTTCGTCAAAATCCCGTGTGGTGAGAAGATCCCCCACATATTCGCCCAGTTTGGAGGTGTCCCTATAATCATAGCCCTCCGAGAAACCGGCCATATAGGATGTGAGAAAATGTTTCAGCTCCTTTTCCATCTGGTCGGAATATTTCTTTTCGGAAGCAGGAGCTTCCGTACCGGGCTGTTCGGTGGTTGAAGAAGTATCTTTGCTCTCGTCTTTCTCTGTTGATCGGTTCCAAAATGAGCCACCCAAGTCGGAATCGGAGGCGGAACCGGACACAGACCCGGATCCGGATCCGGAGCTGCCGGATTTCTTATTATTACAGCCTATCAGAGTGGTTGTTAATGCCAGACAAAGTGTCAGGCAGAGGATAGTCTTTTTCTTCATTTGAGCCTCCTTAAGATGTAAGATAAATGTCAGTTTATATGAATATTATAGAATATCATCAGGGTTTATCAACCCTATTTTCTCTTTGGGATACCCATACTGCGTAAGAAATAAGGCAACTTGAAAACAGAAGGTCGATATGATACAATGCTAGCCAAATGAATAGGGAAGTTGTACGGTGCCGCTGCAGACTTTGTTTCGGAAGGACTGCAGAGGTTAAAAGGGAAGCAGGTGCAAGGCCTGCGCGAACTCGTCACTGTATATGCGGAATGCTGTTGTCGCAGCGTATTGACCACTGGGGTGACCCGGGAAGGCAGATGACAGCGTGATGATGCATGAGCCAGGAAACCTGCCGTATAGCTGGTACAGGAATCATATTCCGGATCACGAGTAATTGATCGTACTGCGTTAACAGGGGCTGACATCCCTGTGTTTTGTGTGCGTCATTTTCTCATTCCATCCCTATGGAATGTTTTTTTTGTGCCGTCCCTGTTTACAGAACAAGGAGGAAAATCATGAAGAAGAAACTGGTAAAAACGATTCTGGCATCGGCAATGGCTGCTACACTGCTGGCGGGCTGCGGTAAGTCGGACGGAGGAACCACCGCTGCAAAGGATACGACGGCAGCAACCGAGAAGGCTACGGAGGCGAAGAGTACAGAGGCCGAGAGCGCCGAGGCAGTTGACGATGCGGCTAAGGCCAAGGAGGTGGCAGACCTGATCGATGCTATTTACGTTCAGGAAAGAACCGATGAGACCGACGAGCTTTGTGCAAAGGCGAAGGCTGCATGGGATGCACTGACGGATGCGCAGAAGGAAATGGTGGAAGGCGAAGAAGCAGATCCGGATTATTTCGGAAGAGATACGGGAGATGCCTCCAAGGATGATCCGCTGAATGCCGACAATATCGGTGAGAAGGAGATCCTGGTGGTGAGCTTCGGTACATCCTTCAATGACAGCCGTGCACAGGATATCGGAGGTATCGAGAAGGCCATCGCGGCAGCAAATCCTGACTGGTCCGTGAGAAGAGCCTTTACAGCTCAGATCATCATCAATCATGTTCAGGCAAGAGATGAAGAGAAGATCGATAATGTGGATCAGGCTCTGGAACGGGCAGTGACCAACGGTGTAAAGCAGCTGGTGGTACAGCCCACCCATCTGATGCATGGTGCGGAATATGATGAGCTGACTGCCGCGCTTGCAAAGTATGAGGGCAAGTTCGAAAGCGTTTCCATCGCCGAGCCTCTGCTGGGTGAGGTCGGCGCGGACGCCACCGTGATCAATGATGACAAGAAGGCAGTAGCCGAAGCGGTTGTCAGTGAGGCGGTAACGTCTGCAGGAATGGAAAGTCTTGATAAGGCAGCTGAGGAAGGCGTTGCATTTGTATTCATGGGCCATGGTACCGCGCATGTTGCAAAGGTAAGCTACAGCCAGATGGCTACTCAGATGCAGCAGCTGGGTTATAAGAACGTGTTCATCGGTACGGTTGAGGGCGAGCCTGAGGAGACAGCCTGCGACAAGGTGATCGAGCAGGTAAAGGCTGCGGGTTACAAGAAGGTGATCCTCCGTCCCCTGATGGTGGTTGCCGGAGATCATGCAAATAACGATATGGCAGGGGATGACGAGGATTCCTGGAAGAGCATGTTTATAGCTTCCGGCGCATTTGATTCTGTTGACTGCCAGATCGAAGGCCTCGGACGGATCCCGGCCGTACAGGAGCTGTATGTGGCACATACTGCAGCAGCTCTTTCCACAGGAGGAAGCTCTGCGGCTCCCGCAACGGAAGCAGCAGCTCTGAAGGACGGGGAGTATCAGGCAAAGTTTACAACGGACAGCTCCATGTTCAAGGTGAATGAAACGCTGAACGATACGGGAACCCTGACCGTAAAGGACGGGAAGATGACCATCCACATCAGCCTGCAGTCGGAAAAAATCGTGAATCTCTTTCCGGGAAAGGCAGAGGATGCTGAGAAGGACGGAGCAGAGCTGATCCAGCCTACGAAGGATCAGGTGACCTACAGCGACGGCGCGGTGGAGACCGTAAACGGCTTCGATGTTCCGGTTCCTTATCTCGACAAGGAATTCGACCTTGCCCTCATCGGAACCAAGGGGAAATGGTATGACCATAAGGTGGTCGTAGCAACACCGGCTTCGTAAGAATATGGTTTTATAAGGACAGCATATGGCAAAACACGGTTTCATCAGAAAAATCGTTGTATATCTTTTCCTCGTAATGGGGATCATCATGGTAACCTCCTGTGGATCGCAGGAGGTTACTTCTGATGAAGAGACAAAACAGGAACTGGTAAAAAAGACTTATTCGGTGGACATCACCTTCGAGGGAGGTACGGGGAAGGCCTATATCAAATCCCCGGTGGAGGTGACGGAGATCGACGGACGGCTGACGGCACATTTTATCTGGAGCAGTAAGAACTATGACTACATGATCGTCGGCGGTGTCCGGTATGACAATGAAAATGTGGGTGGAGAATCAACCTTCACCGTGGATATAGAGAATACATCAGACCCCCTCACAGTCATCGGGGATACCACGGCCATGAGCACGCCTCATGAGATCGAATACGTGATCACCTGGGGAAAGAAGGGGGAGGAGCATACGGAGTCGGTTTCCGTTAGCAGTGCGGACCGAAGCGCCGTAAGTCAGGCGCTTGAAGCGGCGGGACTGACGAATACGGGAAGCCTTGAGCTTAAATATGCGACGATGTTTACCATCGACCGCTATGGGGAGTATTTCCATATTTCCATAAAGAATTCAGGAGAATATGTGGTGATTCCGGAGGGGAAGGAAGTACCGGACGGGCTTCCGGAGGGAACCGTCGTTATGAAGAAGCCCTTTGACCGCACCTATCTGGTGTCCACCTCGGCCATGGATCTGGTGAACGCCTGCGGAGCCCTGGATATGGTGAAGCTCTCAGGCAGTAAGGAGAGTGACTGGTACATCGGGGAAGCAAAGGCCGCCATGAAGGCGGGTGACCTGGTTTATGCAGGAAAGTACAGGGCACCGGACTACGAACTGATCCTGGAGACCGGATGCAATCTGGCCATAGAGAACACCATGATCTATCATGAACCCGCCGTTCGTTCCAAGCTGAGTGAGCTTGGGATCCCGGTTCTGGTGGAGACCTCCAGCTATGAGTCACATCCCCTGGGAAGGCTTGAGTGGATCAGACTGTATGGTGTATTATTTGATAAGGAGAAGGAAGCGGAGGCTTTCTTCGATGCACAGATTGAAAAAATCGACCCGCTGCTGAAGGAGAAGAAGGATACCGGAAAGAAGGTGGCGTTCTTCTACGTGACCTCCAACGGACTGATCAATGTCCGGAAGTCGGGGGATTATATCACGAAAATGATCGAGCTCACCGGGGGACACTATGTTCCCGTAAATACCGGCGAAGGGGAGAATGCGCTTTCCACCATGAACATGCAGATGGAGGATTTCTATGCGGAGGCTTCCGGGGCGGACATTATCATTTACAACAGCACCATCGGCGGAGAGATCACCTCCGTGGATGAGCTGACTGCCAAGAATGCGCTTTTTAAGGACTTTGCGGCGGTAAAGAACGGAAGGGTTTACTGTACGGAGAGAGACCTCTTCCAGAAGACCACCGGAATGGCGGAATTCATGAAAGATCTGAACGATATCTTTAACGATGTGGACAGGGAATACACCTATCTGAAGAAGCTGGAATAAGAGTATGAGAAAAGGACGTTATATCATTTTCTTCAGTGTGGCCGTGCTTCTTACACTGATCCTGCTCTGGGTCAATGTCTATCTCGGAAGCTCCAGATTCGGGGCAGACGAGATCCTCCGGATCCTTTTTGGAGACCGGAGCGATACGGCACATGCGAATATCATTATGAATATCAGACTTCCCAGGGCGGTTTCGGCCCTTCTTCTGGGAGGTGCTCTTGCGCTGTCCGGATATATGCTTCAGACCTTTTTCGGAAATCCCATCGTAGGGCCCTTCGTTCTGGGAATCTCGTCAGGGGCCAAGCTGGCGGTGGCTCTGGCCATGATCCTCTGCCTTTCCGCAGGGACGGACATCGGGCTTGCGACCATGGTGCTGTCTGCATTTATCGGTGCCATGGCAGCCATGGCCTTCGTCCTTCTGATCTCGGTGAAGGTAAAGAGTATGAGCATCCTGGTGGTGTGCGGAATCATGATCGGTTATATCTGTTCCGCCATTACGGACTTCGTAGTGACCTTCGCGGATGATGCAAATATCGTGAATCTCCATAACTGGTCCATGGGCAGTCTGTCCGGCATCAACTGGGATGAGATAAAGATCGTAACCGTGATCGTCATAGCATGCATCATCCTTGCCGTAACGCTGATCAAGCCCATGAATGCATACCGGATGGGTGAGGCATATGCACGGAGCGTGGGCGTGAATATCCTGCGGCTCAGGGTAATGCTGATCCTTGTGTCCAGTCTGCTGGCAGCCTGTGTTACGGCCTTTGCGGGTCCCATTTCCTTTGTGGGTATCGCGGTCCCGCATCTGGCAAGGCTCTGTCTCAGGCGTGATGCGGCCCATGTGATGATACCGGCCTGCTTTCTGGGAGGGGCGGTGGTGACTCTGCTCTGCGATGTTATAGCCAGGACGGTATTTGCTCCTACGGAGGTAAGCATCAGCTCGGTGACGGCCGTACTCCTGGTACCGGTGGTCATTGTGATGATGGTGAGAAGAAGAGATAGGATCGGGAATGAGTGATATGTCGGATCAAAAAGGGATCACAACTGAAAAGCTTGTCATCGGATATGATTCCGATCTGATCAGAGATATTTCGCTTCAGGTCAAGCCCGGAAATGTGGTGACTCTGATCGGGCCCAACGGCTGCGGAAAGACGACGCTTCTGAAGACCCTTACCGGGGCATTGAAGGAAAGAGGAGGAGTGATCTTCCTGAACGGGGAGGACCGAAGTCAGCTTTCGGCGTCTGAGATCGCGGGCCGTCTTTCCGTGATGATGACCTATAAGCTGAAGCCTTCGCTGATGACCTGCAGAGAGGTGGTGGAGGTGGGACGATACCCCTACACCGGGCGTCTGGGGATCCTGTCGGAGGCGGACAGGAAGAAGGTCAGAGAAGCCATGGAATGGACAAATGTGTCCGATCTGTCGGATACCTTCTTTCAGAATATCAGTGACGGACAGAAGCAGAGGGTCCTGCTGGCCAGGGCCATCTGTCAGGAACCGGAGATCCTGGTGCTTGACGAGCCTACGTCCTTCCTGGATATCCGGCATAAGATCGATATCCTGCAGAGGATACTGACGCTCTGCAAGGACAGATCCATCGCGGTACTGATGTCCCTCCATGAGCTGGAGACCGCCATGCATATTTCGGATACGGTGGTGGCCATGGGAGAAGGCCGGGTGCAGAAGATCGGAACACCGAAGGAGGTATTTACGGAACCGTTTATCCGGAAGCTGTACCATCTGGAGGGGATGGATACCGGTATTCTTGGAAGTGAACCGTGGATCCGGCCCGGAGAAGAGGAAGAGTCAGGGCATGCAGTCCAAGGCGGCGAGGTCTCAAAGGTGACAACAAAGCTGCCGGATGAAAAAAAACCGGACCGTAAGGGGACCCGTGTCATCATGATCCAGGGGACCATGTCCAATGCAGGAAAGAGTATGATCGCGGCAGGTCTCTGCAGGATCTTCTCGGATGACGGTTACAGGGTGGCACCCTTCAAGTCTCAGAATATGGCACTGAATTCCTATATCACCAAAGAGGGGCTGGAAATGGGACGGGCCCAGGTGATGCAGGCGGAATGTGCCAGAACGGAGCCGGTGGCCGCCATGAATCCCATATTGCTGAAACCCTCGGATGATGTGGGGTCCCAGGTCATCGTGAACGGGAAGGTGGTCGGGAATATGAATGCCATGGAGTATTTCCGGCGGAAGAAGGAATATGTGAAGGATATTCTGGATGCGTATTCGAGTCTTGCGGAGGATGCGGATATCATCGTTGTGGAAGGAGCCGGGTCGCCGGTGGAACTGAATCTTCTGGAAAATGATATCGTAAATATGGGGCTTGCTCAAATGCTGGATGCACCCGTACTTCTGGTGGGAGACATCGACAGGGGCGGTGTATTTGCCCAGCTCATCGGTACTCTGGACCTTTTGGGGGAAGAGGAACGAAGTCGGGTGAAGGGCGTGATCGTGAATAAATTCCGGGGTGACGGACGCCTCTTTGAGGATGGGATCCGGATCCTGGAGGAAAAGGGAAGGACCAAAGTCGTGGGTGTCGTTCCCTATATGAGGCTCAGTCTGGACGATGAGGACTCTCTGTCAGAACGTTTCGACCGAAAGGAAGTAAAGCTCTTTGATATAGCAGTGATCCGCCTGGGGCATATCTCCAACTTTACGGATCTGGATCCCTTTGACCAGCTGGAGGAGGTATCTGTCAGATATGTATCCGGCGCTACGGAGCTGGGAGATCCGGACCTGATCATTCTGCCGGGAACGAAGAATACCATCGCCGATCTCAGGCAGATGAAGGCGGAAGGACTTGCGGAGGCTGTGGTTCGTAAAGCAGAAGGCGGGACTCCGGTGCTGGGGATCTGCGGAGGCTATCAGATGCTGGGCAGACAGGTTGAGGATCCGCACAATGTGGAAGGCGGAGGGACCGAGCAGGCTCTTGGGCTTCTTCCGGTGGATACGGTGCTTTTGGGACAGAAGACGCGGACACATTTTACAGGAAGAGTGTCTGCTGCCACAGGAGCGCTGGAAGTCCTGCAGGGGCTGGAGGTGGAAGGGTACGAGATCCACATGGGAAGTACCGCGCCTTATGAAGCTGTGGAAGAATTCACCTCTGAGGGAACGGGCTGCTGCCGGGGAAATGTGTACGGTACCTATCTCCATGGGTTCTTTGACCGAAGGGAGATACTGGAAGCCGTGGTGCGCAGTGTGGCTGCGGCAGGAGGAAAGACGGTGGATACCGGAAGTGTCCTGGATTATGCGAAGTATAAGGATGCTCAGTATGACAGGCTCGCCGGGGCGCTGAGGACAAGCCTGGATATGGATTATATCTATAAGATCCTGGGGTTGAAATGACGAAAGAAGATCTTTTTTCCATAAAAACTGAAAAATGTGATGAGGCCGTGGAACAGAGTGCGAAAGGAAAATGGGACGCCCTGGTAAAACCCATCGACGGTCTTGGGATCCTTGAGGATATGATCTGCCGGATCGCTTCCATACAGGGAAGACTCTGCCCGGATATCTCCCGTAAGGCTCTGATCATCATGTGCGCCGACAACGGTGTAGTGGAGGAGGGTGTGACCCAGACCGGACAGTCGGTTACCTATGATGTGTCCCGGCTGATGGGAGTTCGAAAGAGCTCCGTGGGTGTGATGACGGAAAACTATCCTCTGGATATCTTTCCTTACGATGTGGGGATCAACTCGGCGGACACGCCGGAGGGACTGATCGATCGTAAGGTTCGGCGGGGTACGGCGAATCTCCGAAAGGAACCTGCCATGACGGAAGAGGAATGCCTTGCCGCCATCAGGGTCGGTATCACTGCGGTACAGAACTGCCGTAACCGGGGATACGGGATCATAGCTACAGGAGAGATGGGGATCGGAAATACCACCACCAGCACGGCACTGCTTTCTGCCCTTCTGGGGGAGGATTCGGACCGGTTCACCGGAAGAGGATCCGGTCTCACGGATGACGGACTGGAAAGAAAGAAGCAGGTGATCCGGGAAGCGCTTCAGCTGCATCGCAGCAAAAAGACAGCTGAGCCGGTGACATCAAAGGAGGAGGCACTGCAGGTCCTTCGCTGTCTCGGAGGACTGGATATCGCGGCGCTTGCGGGAGTCTTCATCGGCGGTGCACTCTGCAGAATTCCCGTCCTGATAGACGGGCTGATCAGTGCGGTTTCCGCGTACACGGCAGAGCTGCTGGTACCGGGCTGCAGAGACTTCATGATCGCGTCACATACGGGAAAGGAGCGGGGGACTGAGCTGATCCTGGGGAAGCTTTCACTATGTCCCGCAATTTCTGCTGATCTGGCACTGGGAGAAGGTACCGGCGCGGTATTGCTGCTTCCCATGCTGGATATGGCGATGTCCCTTTATCAAAACGGAGTTCCTTTTCAGGATACGTCCATCGGGCAGTATGAGAGGTTCGGGAAATGATCACTTTGATTATCGGTACGAATAACAGCGGAAAATCTGAGCTGGCTGAGTCTCTTGCCGTAGAGGCCGGTACGGGCAGGAGATACTACCTGGCGACCATGCAGGTCTTTGACGAGACAGGACGTCTCAGAGTGGAGAAGCACAGGAAGCAGAGAGAGGGAAAAGGATTTCTTACCATCGAAAAGGAGCGGAATGTCCGGGAGGCGACTCTCTTCATGGAAGAACCGGAGAAGGCAACGGTGCTGCTGGAATGTGTTTCGAATCTGGTGGGAAATGAGCTGCATGGTGATCCGAAATGGTCCGAAGCAGATGGGACAGAGGACCGGTTGGCAGAGGTATTTGCGGAGTCGGTTGCCCGGGATATACGGGAACTGGCGGAGAAGGTCTGCCACCTGATCATCGTAACAAATGAGTATGAACGGGATGATCCCGGATATGACCGGCAGACGATACGATATGTGGACTGGCTTGGAAGAGTGAATGAGAAGCTCCGGGAATTCTCGGATTCGGTGTACGATCTCAGAAAGGGAAAATAGTTTGAAGTTATTCAGGTGGCTGGCAGTTTCATTTTCCATATACAGCAGGATCCCGGTTCCGCGTTTTCAGTGGAAGAAGGAGGATATGCGCTTCAGTCTGGCTTTCCTTCCGCTGATCGGCGGGATCATCGGCGGGTGCGTCCTTCTGGTAAGCGGTGTGGTACCCTTTTCTTCCATGCCTGTGGCAGTACGGATCCTTCTTACCCTGCTGCTCCCGCTGCTGATCACCGGCGGATTTCATGTGGATGGGTTTATGGATACGGAGGATGCCCTGCATTCCTACGCGGCTCCGGAGAAGAAGCTGGAGATCTTGAAGGACCCGCACATCGGAGCCTTTGCGGTGATCTCCCTTGTGAAATGGCTGCTGATCTATGGAGCAGCCATAACCTCCGTCCTTCTCTCGGAGCGGACCGGGCGGAGAGTCCTGGCCATACTGGGGCTCAGCTTTGTCATCGGCAGATGTCTGCTGGGTCTTACCTCCATGTTCTTCCAAAAGGCGAAGAAGGACGGGATGCTTTACGAAGAAACGAAGGACCGACCGCAGGTGGTGGTGATACTGCTTGTCATTCAGCTGCTGGCTGCTTCGGCGCTTACTGTATGGATGGATGTGCTGAGCGGCAGCCTTGTGCTCCTCACATTTGCGCTTCACACGCTGTACTATCGTTTCATGGTTTATAAAAGTTTTGGGGGTGTCACGGGAGATACGGCAGGTTACTTCCTTACCACCGGAGAGATCCTGGCAGCGGTGGTATTGGCTGCTTCTCTGTATCTGTAAACGGCCAAAGAGGGTTATTATGGCAAAGAAGAAGGTTTATCTGATCCGGCACGGCGAGGCCGAGGGAAATGCGGAAAAACGATATATCGGAAACAGGACGGATACTGCTCTGACACAGACGGGAATCGCAGAGATCGGGAAAAGAAAGCCCGCAGCTGCAAAGGTCATGGAAGGAGCGCCCGTCAGAGTCTGCTCGGGGCCCATGAAAAGGGCGGTTGATACGGCAAGGCTCCTTTTCGACACGGACTCTCCGGAGACGGTTCCGGAGCTTACGGAGATGGATCTCGGCTGCTTCGAGGGGAAGACGTATCAGGAGCTTTCCGGCGATCCCCGTTATCAGGCGTGGATAGATAGTAACGGGACCATGACGATACCGGAGGGGGAGAGCCTGGAGGCTTTTGCGGAACGCTCCATGCGGGCCTTTCTGTCCGCACTCGGGGATCCGGACAGGGAGGAGACTGTGGCCATCGTATGCCATGGCGGAAATATCATGGCTGTAATGAGCAGCCTCACCCGTAAGAACTATTATGATTTTATTGTGGGAAATGTGGATGGCTATGTCCTGGACCTGGAGATGAATGATGAGGGAATACTTGCTTTTTCATATGACCGCCTTGGTTTTGGGAATCCTGCTTGACCAGATCGTCGGAGATCCTCACGGCATTCCCCATCCGGTCAGGGCCATGGGAAGACTGATCCTGTTTCTGGAGAAGCGGCTGTATACAGGCGGAGATCCGGGGAAGGACAGAAGAAGAGGAGCCCTTCTCTGGTGGACCGTGATACTGACCGTTTCTGTAATATCATTTTTGGTTCTCTATGCGGCCTATCGGATTCATTTCGTTCTCGGCATTATCGTGGAAATGATCCTCACCTGCTATATCCTTGCAGCCAGAAGTCTCTGCAGGGAAAGCAAGGCGGTTTCGGACAGGCTTCGGGAAGGGGACATTCCGGCTGCGAGACGTGCCCTCTCCATGATCGTGGGAAGAGATACTGTCGAGTTGGAGGAAGAGGAGATCATAAAGGCTGCGGTTGAGACGGTGGCGGAGAATACATCTGACGGTGTGGTGGCACCGCTTATATATACGATACTGGGGGGACCCGTTCTCGGGCTCCTGTACAAGGCCGTAAATACCATGGATTCCATGCTGGGATATCAAAATGAAAGGTATGAACACTTCGGATGGTTTGCGGCGAAGGCGGATGACGTGTTTAATTACCTGCCTTCCAGGATCAGTGCCCTTGCTATGCTTCTGGGCTCCCGGGTGCTCTCCCTTTTCTCCTGTGATTATAATACAAAGAACGGGTACAGGATCTGGGTACGGGACAGAAGGAAGCACAGGTCTCCGAACTCGGCACAGACAGAGAGCGTATGCGCCGGCGCTCTGGGACTCTGCCTGGGGGGAACCCATCTCTATCAGGGGATCCCCGTGGAGAAACCTACCATTGGAGATGAACTAAGGAAACCGGAGGTGCAGGACGTGCGTCGCGCCAACCGTTTGATGTTTTCCACGGAGGGTGTGGTGGCGGTACTGCTTCTTGCTGCGCCGGCAGCGGCGGTGGGACTCACATTTTTATGAGGTTTTGAAAAACAGGCTCGGTAACAGGAAAGGAAAATGATCCGGCAGACAGGATGGAAAGATGATGCATCACGGCGGAGATATTTACAGGAACCAAGTACATATGGACTATTCGGTGAATCTGAATCCTTTGGGGACGCCGGCTGATGTGCTTTCGGCTGTGAGAGAAGCCCTGGGCAGAGCGGATGCGTATCCTGACCTTCGGCAGGAGAAGGTTCGGGAGGAGCTTGCTGCCACAGTCGGAGGTTCGGCGGAGTCGGTCATTTGCGGAAACGGCGCATCGGAGCTGCTTATGGGAGTGGCCAGAACGGTGATGCCGAAGAAGGCTTTGCTGTTCGATCCCTGCTTTACCGGCTATACGCATGTTCTGGATGCCGTGGGGTGTGAGGTGTTTCATCATGCATTGCAGGAAGAGAATGGATTCTGCCTGACTATGCAGGATCTGGACGCCTTAAGACCCGGGATCGATATGGTCATCCTTTCGGATCCGGTGAATCCTACCGGACAGGCGCTTGAGGACGGATTACTGGATGAACTGCTGATGAAAGCGAAGGGGTTGGGAATCGCAGTGGTACTGGATGAGAGCTTTCTTCTTATGTCGGACAAGGCGGAGAAAGGGAGAGACAACAGCATAGAGCTGGTGAGCAGGTATAACGGTCTTTGGATCATCCGTTCCATGACGAAGGTCCTGGCCATGCCCGGGATCCGGATGGGATATGCCGTATCCGGAGGGGGGAATATCGAGGCTCTCAGAAAACAGCTTCCTGAATGGAATCTCTCCGTAACGGCAGAGGCGGCCATGCGGGCGGGGATCCGTGCGCTTTCGGACAATGCTTATATGGACAGGCTCCTTCGTCTGCTCCGGGAGGAGAGAGGGTATCTGGTCGCGAGTCTCCGGGAACTGGGCTTTACGGTATACGAAAGCCGGACGGCCTTTCTTCTGTTCCGGGGACCGAAGGGGCTGTACGGTGAGCTGCTGAAGCAGGGGATCCTGATCCGTGACTGCAGTGATATCTCAGGGCTCGGGGAAGGATATTACCGGATCGCTGTAAGGGGTCATGAAGAAAATGTGGCGCTGATCCGGGCATTGGGAGGATGTAAGGATGAAGCTTGAAACGGTTAGGCCGGAGGAGATCGAGAGACGAAGCTTTGAGATCATCACCAAGGAACTGGAGGGATCCGGCAT
>CADBRW010000217.1 GCA_902797155.1 uncultured Lachnospiraceae bacterium | reverse complement strand
TGTCACCATCGCCACCAACATGGCCGGCCGTGGTACCGATATCAAGCTGGGCGAAGGCGTAAAGGAGCTGGGTGGTCTGAAGGTCATCGGTACCGAGCGTCATGAGTCCCGTCGTATCGACAATCAGCTGCGTGGACGTTCCGGACGTCAGGGAGACCCGGGACATTCCAAGTTCTACCTGTCTCTGGAGGACGATCTGATGCGTCTGTTCGGATCCGAGCGTGTTATGCGTGTCTATGATGCACTGCGTATCCCGGAGGGTCAGGAGATCCAGCATAAGACCATTACCAGATTCGTTGAAAAGGCTCAGAAGAAGATCGAGTCCAACAACTTTGCGATCCGTAAAAACCTTCTGGAGTACGACCAGGTAAATAACGAGCAGCGTGAGGTCATTTACGCTGAGCGCCGTAAGGTTCTGGACGGCGAAGACATGCATGAGACCGTATATAAGATGGTGGAGGATACCGTGTCCCTTTATGTGGACAAGGTTGCTTCGGATGAGGTTCCTGCCGGCGAGTGGGATCTCCGTGAGCTGAACGATACCCTTCGTCCCATCATTCCGCTGGAGCCCATCTCTCTTACCGATGAGGAGAAGGAAGGCGGACATGTAGAGGAGTTCCGTCAGCGTCTTCTGGATGAGACAAAGAAGATCTATGATCAGAAGGAAAAGGAGATCACAGAAGCGGGCGGTGACATGCGCGAGATCGAGCGTGTGGCCCTGCTGAAGGTGGTTGATATGAAATGGATGGACAACATCGATGACATGGCGCAGCTGCGTCAGGGCATCGGCCTGCAGTCCATGGGCGGTCGTGATCCGGTAGTTGAGTACAAGCTGGCCGGCTACGATATGTTCAATGCGATGATGGAGTCCATCAAGGAAGATACGGCACGTTTCATCATGCACATCGCGATCCGGAGACCTGAGGAAGAGGAAGGACCGGGACGCAGTCCTGCAAGGGATCACAAGGGTCCGAAGGGCCGTCCGGCACGGAAGATGAAGGAAGGTCCGGAGTCCGAGGATGAAGAGGAGCTGGAAGGACCCGGCAGCCCCATCACCGAGGATGGACCGGATGAATATGAGACCTATGACGGACCGGAAGGTCCGGGTGGTCCGGAGGATGATGACGATTCTGACGGACCGGGTGGTCCGGCAGGTCCGGGCGGACTTACCGCAGAGGATGTGCGTAAGAACAATGCCGCACTCCAGCGCCTTGTCCGTCGTGAATCCGTTGCCAAGGTAACCGGAACCAACAAGGACGATACCGCAAAGAAAGGCCCGATAAAGAAGAGTAAGAAAATCATGCCGAACGACCCGTGTCCGTGCGGCTCGGGGCTGAAATATAAGAAGTGCTGTGGAAAATAGCATGATTTTGCGAAGCAAAATCATGCGATGACCCACATCAGCGCTCCGCGCTGATGCGAACCTGGCCCCAATATAGGAGAACACAATGCTCGCGATCGACGAATACAAGTTCAAACTGTCTGAATACACCGCCCCTCTGGAGGAAGTGCGTCAATCGCTGGACATTTCCGGGAAAGAGGCCCGCATCGCCGAACTGGAGAAGCGGACGGAGGAGCCGGGCTTCTGGGACAATATCCAGGAGAGCGGCAAGGTCATGAAGGAGATCAAGAACCTGAAGGACACCATCGCGGATTACGACAAGCTCTACAGCTCCTACGAGGACATCGGCACCATGCTGGAAATGGCAGAGGAAGCCGGTGAGGACGAGCTGGTGGAGGAAGCCGGCCAGATGCTGGAGGAATTCTCCGAGACCTTCGAGGAGTTCCGGATCGCAACCCTGCTGTCCGGTGAATTCGACGAGAACAACGCGGTTCTGACCATCCATGCAGGCTCCGGAGGAACCGAATCCTGTGACTGGGCAAGCATGCTTTACCGCATGTACACCCGTTGGGCGGACAAGCACAAATTCACCGTTGAGGTGCTGGACTATCAGGACGGCGACGAAGCCGGGCTGAAATCCGTCACATTTCAGGTGAACGGCTATCATGCCTACGGGTATCTGAAGTCCGAGAAAGGTGTGCACCGTCTGGTGCGGATCTCTCCCTTCAATGCAGTGGGCAAGCGGCAGACCTCCTTTGTTTCATTGGATGTCATGCCGGAGCTGGATGATAATATCGAGATCGAGATCAACGAGGCTGACCTGAAGATGGATACCTATCGCTCCAGCGGTGCAGGCGGTCAGCATATCAATAAGACATCCTCGGCCGTGCGGCTGACACATTTGCCTACGGGTATCGTAGTGGCGTGTCAGAATGAGCGGTCCCAGTTCCAGAACAGGGACAAGGCCATGAAAATGCTGAAGGCAAAGCTGTACCTTCTGGAACAGCAGAAGAATATGGAGAAGCTTTCCGGTATCCGCGGTGAAGTCACGGACAACGCCTTCGGAAGCCAGATCCGCTCCTATGTGCTTCAGCCCTATACACTGGTGAAGGATCACCGCACCAACTGTGAGGTGGGTGACGCTCAGCGCGTGCTGGACGGCGGCATCGATCCTTTCATCAACGCATATCTCAGAGATATGGCCATCAAGTCCGCAGGAAACTAAAAGGAGGTGGCTCCATGATAAATGTAGCAGTACTCGGTTACGGAACCGTCGGCAGCGGTGTGGCAAAGATCCTGTGGGAGAATCATTCCCACGTGTGCCGCAGAGCCGGCGAAGAGATCAACTTAAAATATGTTCTGGACCTTCGGGAGTTCCCCGGAGATCCGGTGGAGAAGGTTCTGGTTCATGACTTCGACACCATCGTAAATGACCCGGAGATCCGTGTGATCGCTGAGGCCATGGGTGGTCTGGAGCCGGCCTATACCTTTGCGAAGCGTGCTCTGGAGAAGGGCATCAGCTTCTGTACATCCAACAAGGTGCTGGTTGAGGCAAAGGGTGCCGAGCTGATCGGGATCGCGAAGGAGCATAATGCAAACTTCTTCTTCGAGGCCTCCGTGGGCGGAGGAATTCCCGTCATCCGTCCTATGATCGAATGCCTCACGGCGGATCATTTTGATGAGATCTCAGGTATCCTGAACGGAACCACGAATTATATGCTGACCAGGATGGATCAGGAGGGTGTGGCCTATGACGAGGTGCTGGCAGAGGCACAGAAGCTGGGCTATGCCGAGCGGAACCCGGAAGCGGATGTGGAAGGTCACGACGCAGGCCGGAAGATCGCCATCCTTGCGTCCCTTGCCTACGAGAAGCAGGTGAGCTTCGAGGACATTTCCATGGAAGGGATCACGAAGATCACAGGTACGGATTTCGAGTATGCCCGTGCTCTTGGCATGTCCATCAAGCTGCTGGGTACCGCACGGAAGAAGGACGGTAAGGTGTATGTCATCGTTGCGCCCTTTATGGTCGCACCCGGTGACCCCCTGTATGCGGTAAACGGTGTGTACAACGCCATCAAGCTGCATGGAGATATGCTTGAAAATGTAATGTTCTACGGCCAGGGTGCCGGCAAGGAAGCAACTGCCAGCGCCGTGGTTTCCGATATCCAGGACTGCGTTCGCAGACTGGGAAGCCATAGGGAGATCCTGTGGTCCGGCGAGAAGGCCGAGCTGGGTGATATCGCTGAGTTCCCCTTCCGTTTCCTGGTGCGCGTAAAGACGAAGGGTGCGGATGCGGCTTCGACTGACGGTCCTTTTGCCGCAGCGGCAAATGCGGTAAAGCAGGCTGTGGATACGTCTAAGAGCCTTGCTGAGTTTGAAGCTGCAGTGGGAGCGAAGCCCATGGAAGCGTTGAAGAGTGCGGACGGTGAGACGGCAGTCCTTACCGGGCCCATCACCGAGAAGAAGCTTACGGAAGCCATTGCATCCACAGGTGTGGACGTGATCGGACGGATCCGGCTTGCCTGACAGGGCGAAGAACGTGTTAAAAAAGCGAACGGGACCTTTCCTGTCCGCCTGATAATACAAGGAGGAACTATGCTGGTAGTAAAGAAATTCGGAGGTACTTCGGTAGCGAACAAGGAGCGTATCTACAATGTCGCAAACCGCTGTATCGAAGAGTACAAAAAAGGAAATGATGTAGTGGTCGTACTTTCCGCCATGGGAAAGTATACGGATGAGCTGATCACACTGGCACAGGATATCAACCCCAATCCGCCGAAGCGTGAGATGGATATGCTCTTCACCATCGGTGAGCAGATGTCTGTAGCTCTGATGTCCATGGCTATGGAAAATCTCGGGATTCCGGCCATTTCCCTGAATGCTTTTCAGGTGGCAATGCACACCACATCGGTCTATGGAAATGCGCGGATCAAGCGGATCGACTGTGAGCGTATCCGTAATGAGCTGGAGCAGCATAAGATCGTGATCATCACCGGTTTCCAGGGCGTTAACAAGTATGATGATTATACCACTCTCGGACGCGGTGGTTCCGATACCACAGCCGTAGCGCTGGCAGCGGCACTGCATGCTGATAAGTGCGAGATCTACACCGACGTTGACGGCGTATATACAGCAGATCCGCGGATCGTAAAGACCGCACGGAAACTGGATCAGGTAACCTACGACGAGATGCTGGAGCTTGCGACTCTCGGTGCAGGCGTTCTGCATAATCGTTCCGTGGAGCTGGCAAAGAAATACGGCGTACAGCTGGTTGTACGCAGCAGTCTGAATACAAATGAAGGTACCGTAGTTAAGGAGGGACATAAGATG
>CADBRW010000216.1 GCA_902797155.1 uncultured Lachnospiraceae bacterium | reverse complement strand
ATCAGATAATCATTCACATCCTTGCAACCGGTCGGCGGATACTGCTGAACTGCCTGGATTCCTTTCTGCTCCAATGCTTCCTGCAGTCTCTGCCCCGCCACATGCCCTGGATTGTCATTGTCAAAGTGGATATACACCCGTGTTGTTTCGGGATATCGGTCCAGATATTCTTCCATCCCCATCGGCAACTTTACTTCCACTCCGAAGCCTGTCCCGGAAATCCCGGAAAGAGACACCAGGTTGAAGTGCCGGAAGTCGTATCCCGCATTCTGAAGCAGGCAGGCATAGGACAGCATATCAATCGGTGCTTCAAACACATGAGCTTCAGTCTGTCCCCCGAAATGAGTCATGAAGGAGTACCGACGGTCGGAACCGGTGCTGTTTCCCTTGAAGGTTCCTTTCGTGGATCTTTGATTGATCAGCCCGGGATTTCCATCACGATCATAGCCGACAAAACAGACATTCTTATACTTCACGCCCTGATAAAGTGACCCCTGATCCACAAAATAGTCAATCACCACCGGAGAGATTCCCCGCCCCGTGAGATATGCATAAAGCTCCGAAGTATCTGTATCCCGTTCCGGGATAACCAGTTCCTTCTTCTCATCAAAAAAAGCACCCGGCTCCGGGTACTTTCTCTCTTCTGTTGAACGGTTATTCTTCATCGGCGGCACAGGAAGCGAACCATCCTGCATAACGGTAGCGGAATCATCCCACCTGCTCTGCTTAAGATTCCGATAATACTCTTCATTCCGTCCAAGTAATTCAAAAACCGCAGACTGGAAATCCATGCCTTCTTCCTTGATCAGATAGTCCAACGCATTCTTTCCATGAGTTCCCTTACTGTGATGCCACCACTCACCATCCGATGCACGGATCAGGAAGGATGAGTATGGGCCTTTCGTCCCGTAATACTTTGCCTTCACCACATACTGTGAACCGACGCGCTTCAGATTTTCATACATCAATGGCCTCGCCTTGCTGAGGAACTCCAAAATATTGATCTGCCGTGCATATTCCACATCTTCTTTTGGAATGTATACTCCCATAAAGGCTCACCCCCCTTAAACGATCAACTGTCTTCATCATCTTCCAGAGTCTCTTCCTCATCCACAGAGAAATCAAAGACAGCGTATTCACGGTCCGTCATCATCCCAAGCTTGTTCTGCACCCGGTCCATCATCGCTGACATTTCCGGTGTATTTGCTCTTGCCATCAGATAGGAGATTGTCCGTATACACGGGATCCGCTCCAATATGTTTCCGGCGCTCTCACGAACTGACAGAACAAACGCTTTCTCTTCAACAGTAAATTCCGGCATCATAATGCTAACCTCCATTCCTTGCTGTTACTCTTTGCATTGCTTTCTATACCCGGTGGGTGTGGGATCACCGGGTTTTCACTGAAATGATTCAGCGTCTCCCGACAGTAACCTGCCCACTCCTGTACATTATCTTCATACTGCATTCCGTACTCCGTCCCGGGAGCCAGACGCTTCGCTGCATCACAGACCTTAAGCAGGTCCACATGCCGCTTCAGATGTGCGATGTGACTACCGGACAGTTTCAGATAGTTCAGATAGTCTACCCGTCCCCTTCCCAGATCCACATCCTGTACCACTTGGTAATTCTGATCCTGATAAGTATAGGAAATGCACACCTTAAAATACTTCGAAGGATCGTCCAGCACCTTGTCCGGCTGCTTCTCGATCATTTTCTGAAACTCATAAATGTTCATCTCTGCAGGGATCCGGTCAGACACATTCGTATAACGAATCTGTACCATAGGCCAGCTGGAATCATAATGCTCAAACCGGGTTGTCACCTCATCTGCTGATTCGATAAACCCTTCAGGCGCATCCGTATCCATACCGACAAAGGACACCCTGTTTCCCACAATAAGTGGAGACGCATCGTTCAGCTGCATCACATGTTCTTCCGTTGTTCTGCCCGTTACCGTAACCATGGCCGTCACCTCCCGCTCTGCTGCGATCGGATACTT
>CADBRW010000215.1 GCA_902797155.1 uncultured Lachnospiraceae bacterium | reverse complement strand
GGGGATAATACAAGGGCGGTGCAGACCCGATGGCTTGGGGTAAGACCCGGGAGAAAACTCCGGGGGATAATACAAGGCAGGTGCAGACCTGACGGCTTGGGACGGGATCCGGAAGAATGAAAACATCGGGACACAGAATAAGAGCGGAGGTGATTGGATGAAAAGACTGACGGGAAATCTGGTTATTGAACTGGAAGATGTGAACACGGGAACCCATGAGACGGTGTCCGAGACCAACATGGTTACGAATGCCGTCAATGACATTCTGGGAATCAATCCGATGGGGTGCATGTACAGGGCAGCGGGGCAGTTTGACGAGCAGCTGCTCTGGAACGACAGCCTGCTGCCGATCTGCCCGAACATGATCGGCGGGATCCTCCTCTTTCCGGGGGCCGTGACGGAAGCGGCGGACAACGTGATCCTGTCCTCCGGGAATCTGCCGGTGGCATATGCTTCAAATGACGTGAACGCCACTTCAAATACAAAGCGGGGGAGCATGAACCTGACGGAGAGCATGGCACTGACGGACGGGTACAAATTTGTCTGGGAGTTCACGCCGTCCCAGGGCAACGGGACGATCGCGGCGGTGGGCCTCACGTCAAAGCAGGGCGGGGCCAATGGGTACGGGAGCGATGTGGCCGTGGATTCGACGCTGCTGCAGCTTGGCAGGGTCAAGCTGGATGATACGCTTGCGGATGTAAATGACCTGTTCCGGACGGTGACGGTGGACTTTGATAATGGGAAGCTGTACTCCCTCGCCTATGAGGACAACTCCGTGAAGATCTCGCAGTATCGGATCCCGGTGTTCGACCTCGGGCTGAATGAGAAGCTGGACGACAGCACCCTGACGCTGGAGGACTCCACGGCGCTGCAGTGCAGCACGTTTTCATTTCTCGACAGCTATATGCAGTACGGGATCTTCATGGACGGCGGCGACGGGTACTGGTACGGATTTGCCAACCAGGGGAATTCCACAGGGGACGCCGTGCTGCTCTGGGTGAAGATCTCGAAGAGTGACTTCTCATACACGGAGGGGAGCTGGACGCTGTCAAATGCGGCTCTGATGCCGGTCGGGTATTTCCGGGAGAGCTCCACTTATCCGAGCGGCAGCCGGAACGCCGTGGTGAGGGGCGGGTATCTGTATGTGCCGTCATTTGACAGGAGCGGGGTGTACAGAATCAACCTTGCGAACCACACGGACGTCACGCTGATCAGTCTGGGATTTACGGCCGGGATGCAGTGCGTGGGGGATTCGGGGACCACGGAGGCGTGCCTTACGCTGATCGGCGACCTCATCGTCGGGTACGGGTTTGCGATCGACATGGGGAACCATGTGATCCGAACCTATGAGGGGAGCCGGTGCGGGAATGTCGCCACGCCATTTTTCAGGTATAAGGAGTTTCTGGTCGCGTGGGGCGGGGCGTACCTCAACCAGTACCGGTATACGTTCCTCCTGACGCCGTATCTGGCTACGATCTCCAATCTGTCACAGGCTGTGCAGAAGAATGCGGATAAGACGATGAAGATCACGTATACGCTGAGGGAGACGGGGGTGTGATTAGAGATGATGAGTGGATAGGTATTTTGAGGCAGCAGTGTGAATAGAGATGATGAATGTGTTTTTGAGGCAGCAGTGTGAAGAGAAGTGGTAAATGAATGCGTGCTTTGAGGCGGCGGTGACCCGGTGAGGGGCCGCCTGTTTTTATGCAAAGGAGGATTTGCGATGAAGGAGTTCTGGAACGTGGTACAGGCGGCATTTGCGGGAGTCGGCGGATGGCTCGGGCACTATCTCGGAGGGGTGGACGGGCTGCTCTACGCGCTGATTGTGTTTGTGATTCTGGACTATGTCACAGGAGTGCTGTGCGCGATGGCGGACCACACTCTGTCGTCTGAAATCGGGTTTAAGGGGATTGCCAGGAAATGCCTCATATTTGCGCTGGTCGGGATGGGGCACCTGATCGACACGAAGATCATCGGAGAGGGGAGCGTGCTCCGGGCGGCGGTCATTTTCTTTTACCTGAGCAACGAGGGGCTGTCGCTGGTCGAGAATGCGGCGCACCTGGGGCTGCCGGTGCCGGAGAAGCTGAAGATGGTCCTTGAGCAGCTGCATGACCGAAAGAGCGGGGAGAAAGGAGACGAGGAAGATGAATAAAGCTAATATGGCGGTGCTGACGAATATTATCGGAGCGGTGGAGACAGGCGGACAGGTGTACGGAAGACGGAGATATGACGACTACACGGCGCCGTATACCAATACTCCAAACGAGCACACGGTCACCCTGGGGTGGCCGCAGTTCTACGGGGAGGAGGCGAGGGCGCTTGTCCGGAAGATCTTTGAAATGGACCGGGCTCTTTTCCGCTCGATCGACAAGGCCGGAGCGGTCGAAAAGATGCTGGGCGTGGACTGGGCCGCGAAGAGATGGAATCCGGGCGGCAGGGAGAAGAAGGTGCTGGTCGCGCTGATTGACTCTGAGACGGGGCACATGGCTCAGGACGCTCTCTTTGCAGAGCAGATGGAGAAGTTTATCAGGGAGTGCGCGGAGGCCTACACGGGAGATGTGCGGGCCCAGATGATGTACTGCGAGATCCGGCACCTGGGAGGGAAGAGCGCTGTGGACCGGATCTTTAAGAGATGCCGGGGGAAGTACGGCCTGGCTGGCATTATGGCCGCACTTAAGAAGGACCAGGAAGATACGGGCTCCGACAATCAGGTGGGGGACAGGAAGTTCTGGAGCCGGCATGAGAAATGCAGGGAATTCGTGGAGAAGTATGCGGTGGAGGAAGGTGCAGGTACCGGAGGAAGTGCAGCGGGAGTGGCTACAGGGAATTCCGGTGGGAATGGCGGAGATTTGGGTGCAAATGCAGATGGTTCCGGTGCGAAGAAGGGCGCGGGAGCACCGGCAGGGAAGGGGCCTGAAATGACAGCATTGCAGAGGGCGAAGGTGCTGCTCAGGCAGCCGAAAAATGACACCATGACCGGGTACACGCCGGACGGGAAGGGCTGCTTTGCGGAGGCAGGGGCATTTTCAAAAAATCCGAAGAAGGGAGACGTGATTTACTTCTATTCATCGGCGAAGGGCCGGGTCGGGCATGTCGGGATCGTGGAGAGAGTCGATTCCGCAGCGAAGGTCGTGCATACGGTAGAGGGAAATACGTCTTCCACGGAATACGCGGAGAACGGCGGCTGTGTCGCGAGGCACAGCTATTCTTATGCCGCGCAGGGCGGGACAAACCGCGTGAACGGGTTTGGCAGGCCGGACTTCGAGCGGGCCGGCGTGACTGCGGACCAGTTTGTGGAGACGGCGGTGTCATTTCTCGGGTATCTGGAGAAGCGGAGCAATGCGCAGCTGGACAGCAGGACGGCAAATGCTGGGAGCGGCAACTACCAGCGGTTCCAGAGGGATGTCGGAGCCGGGAACGGGGACCAGTGGTGCCAGTATTTTGTGGATGCGGTGGCGCTGTACACGTGCCAGGGGACTGCAGGAAGCGCTGGGGGCACCGCGCAGAAGGGAGGAAAGCCGAAGAAGGTTCCGGCGGCTGATGTGATGACGGCTGCGGTGAAGGGCGTCGTGAAAATGGCCGGAGAGCGGGGATGGACCTACGGGGATTCCCACAGCGCGGTTCCGTGTGAGGACAGGAAGATCAGCTGTGACCGCCTGATTGCGAGGGCGCTCTATGAGATGGGCTTCCGGGACCAGATGGACGGCGGAGAGACCTGCGGGACGCTGGATGCCTATCTGACGGCGCACGGCTGGACGAAAGTGACGAAGAAGAGCCAGATCAGGGCCGGCGCGGTTGTGGCGGTGAAGACGAAGGGGAAGAGTTCCATTGATCACGTGTTCTATGCGGTGAAGTATGATAAGGCGAAGGACACCTGCACCAAGTACGACACCGGGTCGGATGCGCGGATTCGGGCGAAGCAGCCATTTCAGAAAGTGCCGCTTGTGGAGTGGGGCAGCCGGGAGTTTGCCTGTGCCTGGAACTGCCCGGGCTGGCTGTGCAGCGGTGTGCCGGGGAGATTTGTGAAGGATGGAGTGGACTATGCCCCTGTGTTCAATTCGGTCTATTACCGGAGGATGAATCCGGATGTCGCGAAGGCCTGCGGGAGGGACAGGCAGAAGCTGTTTGAGCACTTCCTGAGGTTCGGGATGGATGAGGGACGGCAGGGGTGCGCGGGGTTTGATGTCGGGAGGTATAAGGAGAGGGAGAAAGAGAAGGGGATTAAGTTTGGGACGCTGAGGGCGTATTACAGGCATTATTGTGAGAGTGGGGGAGTTTGAAGAGTAGATGAGGGGCCTGAGAGGGCCCCTCTTTTCTTGATGGGGGGGTTCCGCACACGCTGAGCACAAACGATACAAAATGAGCTCACCTACTTATTAGCCTTTTCCAATAGAGGCTGCGCTATATAAGATGATACCTCATGTGATCAGGCTCTCTATTATAAACTGCAAGAAGTTTTATATAAACCTCTACAGTATTTGGCAGATCTGTTTGCCACTCTCTGGTGAAGCTGGCATTGCATTGTTTTTAAGTACAATAATAGTGTCAATTTAAACGTTATGTCAATATTGCAGTATGCATT
>CADBRW010000214.1 GCA_902797155.1 uncultured Lachnospiraceae bacterium | reverse complement strand
GCCCGGCTTGGTGGAATCTCCGTCCTTCGGTACCGTATCATCCTCAACCAGATAATCCACCATTCGGATAACGATATCCGTAAGTCCTCCGGGATTGTTACGTACATCGAAGATCAGTCCCTTCGCCCCCTGGGACACCAGGTCATCCACAGCTGCACAAAACTGGTCGTTTGTTGTCTCGATAAACTCACTGATCTTGATATAACCATAGCCGTTCTCCAGCATGTCATACTCAACCGTAACATTCTGGATCTTCCGGCGCGGCACTTCAAATTCAAGATAATCATCCTCACCGGCGCGGTACATTTTCAAATGTGCCGTAGAACCTGCTGATCCTCGGATGATCTTAACAACCTCTTCCAGCTCCATATCCGTAGTAAGCTCGGTGCCGTCGATCTCTATAAAGATATCATCCGGCTGCAGACCCACTTCTTCCGCAGGGCTGCCCTTGATGGGCTGTACCACATAGATGGCACCGTTCTCCATATTCTTGGACACCGTCGCACCGATTCCCACGTATTCGCCGCCATCGTCCTCCTGGACCCTGGCGTATTCTTCTGCGGTGTAATATACGGCATATCTGTCATTCAGACCGGCAAGCAGGCTGTTATAATAATACTTCTCCTGCTTCTCCTTATCATTTTCATTAAATGCGTTCTTTTCGATCAGCGACTGGATAATCTCGGTCTTCCGCTGCACTTCATCGGAGTTCATATCAAACCCGCTGCTCTGCGAAGCTGCGCTGCCCGTATCCTCCTCCTGCTTCCCGTCCCCGCATCCGCCTGCGGTAAAGAATACTGCGGCAGTCAGCAGTACAGCCAGAAATTTCTTACTCTTCTTCATTTCCCTACTGTCCTTTCCCTGACAGAACCGGGCCCACCCAGCTTCCGTCATCGTATGAATTCTTTGAGCGGCCGCTCACAGCAACCGCTCAAAGGAAAAAACTAATATGGGAGTCCGAGATAAGGTCTCGGATTCACGTACTGTCCGTTAAGACGGACACTGAAATGCAGGTGCGGTCCGCCGGTAACTCCGGTCATCCCCACGTGTCCTACCACCTGTCCTGCGGTCACCGCCTGTCCGGTAACCACCGCATAATCATTCAGGTGGTGATAAATGATGGTGATCCCGCTTCCGACATCGATCATGACGGTCTTTCCGCCGGTTCCGTAGTAACCCACATAGATGACGGTACCCGCTGCTGCAGCTACCACCGGATCGTACATATTTGCAGCGATATCAATTCCCTTGTGATCCTTGGACGCTCCCGGGATTCCGATATCTCCTCGCCAGCCATAATCGGATGTGATCCGGGTGCTGGAGGGCTGCGGCCATACAAATACCGCACCGGTATAGGTGATCACGTCATAGGTAATGGTGGTATGAGCCTGGGCTTCGATCTCAGCGATCCTGTTTGCCTGGATCTGCTCCTGGACCTGAAGCTTGGTCAGACCCGCCTGGGCCTCATCAATCTGTTCCTGATAAGCGTTGATCTGCTTCTCCTTCTCATCGGAGAGAATGACCATGGCATCCTGTCTGTCTTTGTACACCTCTTCCATGATGCCGTAATCATCTACGATGGTTTCCAGCATCTTCAGCTTGTTGGCAAGCTGCTGGCGTGCGGACTGGTAGTTCTTAAGCAGTATCTCATCATAATGACTTACCTGCTCCACGTACTCCGTCTTGTTCAGGACGTCTGCGAAATTCACCGCCTGGAGAAGGGCATCCATATAGGAATAGTTCCCGTTCTCATAGGAATTCTGGATATGATCCTTCAGCTTGTTATACTGAACCTGCACATCCTCCTCTGCGAATTCCATCTCATATTTCAGCTGCGTGATGGTGGCATCCACCTTGCTGCGCTGCATGGCCATCTCATCGATCTCATCCTGAAGACGGATGATCTCATTATCCATCTCCTGCAGATTCTCGATGAATTCATTCTGATTCTTCTTCATCTCCGTCAGCTTCTTCTGAACCGCCTGGGATTCCTGTATGCTTTCCGCATACTGCTGACGCAGGGCTGCGATCTCCGCAGCATTGTAATACGGCGCGATGGTTGCAGTGGAAACCTCCTGGGTCGTCTGCTCCGATCCGCCTTCCGAGGTCTGCTCTGAGGTCTGCTCCGACGTCTGTTCCGAGGTCTGCTCCGAGGTGTTCGGATCGCCCTCCGTATTCTTCTCTGTCTTCTTCTCGGTCGTCTGTTCGGAGGTCTGCGTCGTTGCATCCTGGCTTGTCTGCTCCGTAGCGTCCTGACTTGTCTGCTCCGTTGCATCCTGGCTCGTCTGCTCGGTAGAGCTTTCATCTCCAACAGGATTCACCGGATCATCCGCATACACGGCTGCTCCGGTAAGTCCGAAAATCAGCATCGCTGTTATGAGAATGCGTATTCGTTTCTTCAATCGAACCGCCTCCTAATCTTGTTACTAAACTCTGAGGTGCTTTCTTGTAGTGAGCCAGCTTCCGAGGAAACCGATACCGATACCGATGAGCAGTGACATCGGTGCCAGAACCTTGAACAGATCCATGGCCGGTACGAAATCGAAGATAGACTGCAGAACGGCAAACCGTCCCACAACATAATCAATGACCGCCTCATACATGTAGTACAGGATCACCACGGGGATCACGGAACCGATCAGACCGATGGTCACACCTTCTACGATGAAGGGGGCACGGACGAAGGCGTTCGTCGCACCGATCAGTTTCATGATCTTGATCTCCTCCTTCCGGACCGTAATACCGATGGTGATGGTATTACTGATAAGGAAGATGGATACCAGGAACAGGATCACTATGATAAATGCGGAGGCGTATCCCACGAATTTGTTGATGGCCGCCACATTGTTCGCAGTATACTCTGAACTCTTAACCTTTCTTACGCCCTTGATGGAGCTGACGAACTGTACGAAGTCCGCCTGATAGGTGACATCCTTCAGGGTAATGGTGAAGGATGCGGAGTTTGCCAACGGGTTGTCGGTACCGAAGGTCTCTCTTGCCGCCTCGGGATCATCGTAGTTTGCCTCGGAGAACTGCTTCCACGCTTCCTCAGCCGAGACAAAATCCAGTGTTGCCACTTCGTCTCTGGTCCGGATCTGCTCCCGGATCAGATCGATCTGATTATCCGAAATACCGGAATCAAAGAATACGGAAATGGAGATATTTCCCTCGATATTCTTGATTGCGGTACGGAAGTTTACGATTACTGCATAAAGAAGTCCGAACAGGAAGAGGCAGGCCACAATGGTACCGATGGATGCCAGTGAGAACAGGAGGTTTCTCCGGATGTTCTTAAAGCCCTGTCGCAGACTATATCCAATCGAACTAATCCTCATCGATATAGCCTCCCTTCTCTACGTCGCTGATGATGACGCCCTTCTTCAGTGTGATGACGCGCTTCTTCATGGCGTTCACGATCTCTTTATTATGGGTTACGACCACGACTGTGGTTCCCTTGGAATTGATCTCCTCCAGAAGATTCATTACCTCCCAGGTATTCTTGGAATCCAGGTTACCTGTAGGCTCGTCCGCCAGAATGATATCCGGCTTGTTCACAAGTGCACGTGCAAGCGCCACTCTCTGCTGCTCGCCACCGGACAGCTGCCGGGGGTAGGATTTGTATTTGTCGGCAAGTCCTACCATGGTGAGCATGGCCGGTACCTGACGACGGATATATCTGGCAGGTGTCTCGATGACACGCTGCGCGAATGCCACATTTTCATAGACCGTGCGGTCCTTGATCAGTCGGAAGTTCTGGAATACGAAGCCCAGCTTCCGGCGCACCTTCGGGATCTGACGACGCTTCAGCTTCGAATAGTCGAAGCCTGCCACCTTGATCCTGCCCTTGGTGGGGACCAGCTCACGGAGCATCAGCTCCAGCATGGTCGTCTTACCTGATCCGGAACTTCCAACGATGAAGACGAATTCGCCCTTCTCGATATGCAGGCTGACGTCCTGCAGGGCGAGGGTTCCGGTCGGGTACTTCATAGTTACATTTTCCATTGTAATCATAATGGTATCCTTCCATGTATTTCTTATGGGATGTGGTTAGAATTCCAGCGTCTCCATATATTTCATATACTTGACAACCATCAGAGCGATCTTGAAGGTAATGGCATCCTCAAAGACGCGGAGATCCAGCCCGGTTGCCTTCTGGATCTTATCCAGACGATAAACCAGGGTATTCCTGTGGATATACAGCTGTCGGGAGGTCTCGGATACGTTCAGGCTGTTCTCGAAGAACTTGTTGATCGTAACCAGAGTTTCGTCGTCGAATTCATCCGGAGACTTGCCGTCGAAGATCTCCTTGATGAACATACGGCAGAGCGGGATCGGAAGCTGATAGATCAGACGGCCGATGCCCAGATTGTTATAGGCGATGATATTCTTATCGCTGTAGAAGATCTTTCCTACATCCAGAGCCATCTTGGCTTCCTTGAAGGATTTACTCAGATCCTTAAGTTCTTCCACGATGGTACCGTAGGAAACACGAACATTTAGCATTGCCTCTGT
>CADBRW010000213.1 GCA_902797155.1 uncultured Lachnospiraceae bacterium | reverse complement strand
CCCGTGTGGAACTGCCCCTGCTGCAGACCTGCGCTGTAGGGATTTCCCGGCTGCGCATAGGGGTTCACATACCTGCTGTACTGCTGCTGCAGATACGCCGGTTGGTAGGGCCCTCGATTCTGGGGCCCCGCCTGATACGGCGTCTGATATGCCTGATAGAAGGGCACCCGGTACGCCGGCTGCTGATAGGTTCTGTAAATGGGCGTGTCATTTTTCGAAGCACTGTGGATCTGTACCAGCACCGTCACATCCAGGGCGATAATGAAGGTAAAGAAAATGATGGTCATGGCCTTACTTCCGCTCATGGCACTGAAATCATAGAAGCCGTGAAGCAGAGTGGCGGTCCACCAGCCGCCCCAGAGGTAGGAGGTCTTCTTCCCGCTCTGTCCGGACACCTCGTAGAACTTGGCATAACCATAGAAATATCCCATGTACACGCCGAAGGAGGCGTGGCCCGGGATCGCCGTGACCGCGCGCAGTGCTCCCGTGCTCATGCCGTACTGGATCACGTAAATGATGTTCTCAACCAGTGCAAATCCCAGGGACACAAACACCGAATAGACGATACCGTCAAAGGTGTAATTAAAATGCGGATTCTTCCAGGTTGCCAGCCGGAGGGCCAGATATTTTCCGGTTTCCTCAACGATGGCAATCCCCAGGAAAGCCGTCACCGCAACGATCGCGGTCCTTGACGAATATCTCATTTTCTCATTGATGATCCCCAATGTCATCATCTCGCCCACCAGTGCGAAGACGACGGACAGTGCACCGAAAAGAGCGCATTTGAACAGCAGCCCCACCGGTTCCTTGTCATGCTTATCCCGTGTGAAGATGAGGATCATCAGAAGCAGCGGCGGAACCACCGCAACGATTATGAGAAGTGGATTAAACTCTACTCCTGAAGGCATTTCATTCCTCCTGTATCATACCCTGATATCAAGCAACGTAACCCCGCCGCAGACCGTAACCGACGGTCCGCCCGCAGGAAGGAAGAAGGTCTCACCCTTCTTCATGAAAATGTGGGTGTTCTCCGCCACAAGCTCGCCTTCCCCGCCAATGCACATCAGCACGTGGAAGCTCTCCTTATCCTCCGGCAGTCCGAACTCCTCCGTCACCTTCAGCCGTTCCACGGTGAAGTATCTGCAGCTTCGGAGCATTTCCCGTTCTGCCCCCTCATCCTGCAGGACCCGGCGGTCCTTCGCATCCTCCGGAACATCCGCCTTGCGGTTCATGACACGCAGGGCCTTCTCCACATGAAGCGGTCTCTTCTGTCCGTCCGCACCCACACGGTTGTAGTCATAGATCCGGTAGGTGATGTTGCTGCTCTCCTGCACCTCCGCCACCAGGGCTCCGGCTCCGATGGCATGCACCGTTCCTGAGGGAATGAAGAAGAGATCTCCGGGACGGACCGGTACGTAGTTGAGAAGCTCTTCGATGCTTCCGTCCTCCGCAGCCAGGCGTACCTCCTCCTCCGTCACATCCCTGCGGAAGCCGTGTACCAGCCGGGCACCGGCGTCCGCCTCCAGGACGTACCACATTTCCGTCTTGCCCAGACTGTTCTCGTATTTCAAAGCGTAGTCATCATCCGGATGCACCTGTACCGACAGGTCCTTCGCGGCGTCGATCAGCTTCACCAGAATGGGAAGCTCGGGCTTTCCGCCGGTCAGCGCCAGCCCCCGTTCTCCCAGGAATTCCGGATGCTCCTCCAGCACCGACTTCAGGGTCTGCCCGTCATACTCCCCTCCGTCCACCACACTGGGCCCGTCCGGATGGGTGGAGCATTCCCAGGTCTCCGCCAGAGGCTCCACATCAAAGCTCTTTCCGTATTCTTCCTTCAGTCTGCTTCCGCCCCACAGGTAATCCATGGGGGCAGGACACATTTTCAATGGCATCAAATTCATTTCCGCCGCCCCTTTATCTTTCTCTCTGCCGCATCCGCCCTCAGGCGATCCCGCAATACTCAAAGTCCTTGGATTCTACCGCAGCCTTCACTGCCGCCTCATCCGGCTCTCCGGAGAGGGTCAGCACTGCAGTTCCGCTGTCATGGCTGACTACCGCTTCCTCCACGAAATCCAGAGCCTCCAGGGCTTTCTTCACCGTTGCCTCGCAATGTCCGCACATCATACCTTTGATCGTAACCGTCTTCGTCATAGCTTTCATCCTTTCTCTTTCTTCATGATAAGTACGAATGGCCTTTGCCACTCTTTCATCCATCCCGGATTCCTTCCGCCTTGGTCTGTCGTGACTGCTGTCCTTCGGTTTAAAGAGGTTCAGGCGCAGGGCATTCAGGCAGACCGTCAGACTGGACAGGCTCATGGCCGCCGCTCCGATCATGGGAGACAGCTTCCAGGGATAGAGTCCTGCTGCCATGGGGATGCAGATTACGTTATAGAAAAATGCCCAGAACAGGTTCTGCCGGATATTCCGAAGAGTTCCCCGGCTCAGCCTTACCGCTGCCGCCACATCCGACAGGCTGCTGTTCATGAGAACGATATCTGCGCTGTCCACAGCCACGTCCGTTCCCGCGCCGATGGCGATACCGATATCCGCCCGGGTCAGGGCCGGTGCATCGTTGATGCCGTCCCCCACCATGGCGACCCTGCCACAGCTCTGCAATGCACGCACCACCGCTTCCTTTCCATCAGGAAGCACACCTGCGATCACATGCTTTACCCCCGCTTCTTCGGCGATAGCCTCAGCCGTCCGCTGATTGTCGCCTGTCAGCATGACCACTTCCATGCCCAGCTTCTGCAGCTGTTCCACGGCTGCCCGGGAATCCGCCCGGAGCACGTCCGCCACAGCGATCATGCCCAGCAGCTTTCCCTCCTCTGCGAAGTACAGGGGCGTCTTCCCCTTCTTCGCCATTTCGTCTCCCTTCTCCTTCCATTCCGGATCAAGGAGGCCCTTCTCAGTAAGGAAGCTTCCGCTCCCCCCGATCATGCTCCGTCCGTTTACCACTGCCGTAACGCCGTTTCCGGTCAGCACACGGAAGTCACTGATCTTCGCGTCATCCTTCTCACGGATCTCTGCGTCATTCTCCACGGGAGTCTGCCCGTCGGTCCCGCTCTCCTGTCCGGCCTCCGCCAAGCCCTCTCCGGACTTCAGAAGTCGGGAACCATGCGCGACGATGGCCTTCGCCAGGGGATGCTCACTTCGTTCCTCCAGCAGAGCCGCCCTTCGCAGGAGCTCCTCCTCCGTGATGCCATCCGCCGGAATGATATCCGTCACCTCAGGCGTTCCCTCCGTAAGGGTTCCTGTCTTATCCAATACAACGATATCTGCTTTGCCCGCTTCCTCCAGGGCTTCCCCCGTCTTGAAGAGGATGCCGCATTTTGCACCGACTCCGTTGCCCACCATGACTGCCACCGGTGTGGCCAGTCCCAGGGCACAGGGACAGGAGATCACCAGCACGGAGATACCCCGCGCCAGGGCAAAGGTTGCCGTCTGTCCCGCCAGCAGCCAGCCCACAATGACGATGACCGCGATGGCGATCACCGCAGGAACGAAGATACCTGACACCCGGTCCGCGATCCTGGCGATGGGAGCCTTGGTGGCTGCTGCATCGGAAACCATACGGATGATCTGACTGATGGTGGTATCCTGACCCACCCGGGCAGCCCTGCATTTCAGGTAACCGGAGCGGTTGATGGTTGCCGCACTGACCGTATCACCGGCATCCTTATCCACCGGTACGGACTCTCCCGTCAGCGCCGATTCATCCACTGCGCTCTGCCCTTCCGTCACCACTCCGTCCACCGGAACAGCCTCACCGGGGCGCACCGCGAACAGGTCTCCAACCCGGACCTCCTCGATGGGAACCTCCACCTCCTCACCGTCCCGAAGCAGGGTCGCCTTCTTCGGAGCCAGCCGCATGAGACTGCGGAGGGCATCCGTGGTCCGTCCCTTGGACAGGGATTCCAGCAGCTTTCCCACCGTGATCAGCGCCGGGATCATGGCTGCCGATTCGAAATACATAGAATTATGATAGAGATCCATGATCTCGGAATCCGCCGCACCTGTCGCTATCAGGTGTCCGATCTCGATCAGCACAACGACGCTCCAGCCGAAGGACACCGAGGAACCAAGGGCTACCAGGGTATCCATATTCGGGGCTCCGTGCAGCAGTGAACGGAAACCGCTTGTAAAAAACTGTCCGTTGATCACCATGACGGTGGCTGCAAGAAGCAGCTGGATCACGGCCAGACCTACCACATTTTCATGAAAATATGCCGGCAGAGGAAGTCCCAGCATATGATGTCCCATGGTGATGTACATCAGCAGGACCAGGAAAATGACGGAAGCGATGAGACGTTTCTTCCGCTTCGGGATCTCAGGATCCTTCAGCTGCTCTTCGCTGAGCATGCCGCCCTCCGAACTCCCGCTCCCCGAAGTTCCGCCGTCCGAACCTTTGCTCCCCACGGCAGCTCCCCGGAGACTGGCACCGTAACCGGCCTTCGTTACCGCGCGGATCACGTCCTCCGCCTTTGCCGACCCTTCGACTCCCATGGAATTGGTCAGAAGGCTCACGGAACAGGCGGTCACGCCCGGCACTTCGGACACCGCCTTTTCCACACGATTCTGACAAGCTGCACAGCTCATTCCTGTAACGAGATACTGTTCCATAGAAGCCTTTCAAAAGAAGAAAGGGAACAGACCGGCTGTCCCCCTTCTCCATTCATCCTTTCCAGTCAGCCATTGCTAACGGGATTATATCACATATTTTCTTTAAAAGCGATGCTCTATGTGTAGATCATACAGCCGTATCCGGAGACCTTCTCTCCCCGGAAACGTCCGCCCATGCGGGCAAAACGGTCGTACATCCTGAAGTCCTTCTGCTCCGGAGAGATGTCCTGGGTCATTTCCAGATCCCGCCGTGTCTTCAGCTGGAACTCCTCGTCCGCTGCCTTCAGCCTTACGGTAATGTCCTTGCCGGATTCGCCCACCTCTCCGCCGTAGTCCGTACAGGCGATAAGGATCGGGTCCACTTCCACCTCGATGGAACCCGTGGTGGTGGACATGACGAAGATATCATCCTGCTCCGTATCATTTCCATAGGATGCGAACATGAGCCTGCGTCCGTTGGACAGAACGAAGAACCCGTACAGAGAATGCATGGCCTTCTCCGAAGAATCGGCGCCGCGGCGAAGGATGGCCGTCTGTCCCAGCCTCCGGTCAAAGAAACCGCCGTGATTCTGATATCTTCTCAGATAAAATGCCTGGCCGTTCACTTCACAGTAATTGCTGCCGATCAGCGCGGTCCCCTGGGTGGTGCAGTAGGGATAGCTGTATCCCTCCATGCGGTTGTTCAGGTTGGACTTCCCGAGACTGTGGAACTCCGAACGGTGTCCGTCATTTTCCACCAGGAAATCCAGAGTAATGGACTCATACTTGATGAAGACCTTCAGACCGTAGATGGTCTCATTGATCTCCACCTCATCCGCCCGGATCATCAGCTTGTCATTCTCCACGCGGATCTTGTCCGAATTGTAAAAATAGCGCACTTCGGAAAACTCCCGCATGGTATCATCCAGAAGTCCAAAGTACACCTGCATATTTTCGCCTGATGATCTTGATCCGAAAGAGGTCACGCGAAGGACATAGTTCATATCATGTCCCAAGACCGTAAACTCACCCAACAACAGAATCGTATCTTCGAAATAATTCTTTCGAATCGCGATATCCACGTCTCTGCTCATGTTAGCCACCCCAAATAAAAAAACTTCCCCCTGTTAGAAAACTATAACACGAATTCACGTATTATGACAACCCCGAATTCACGGAATTTTCACACTTTACGGGGTCAGACCCCATTACAAAACTGTTACATCAAGACGTAACAATTTTGTAATGGGGTCTGACCCCCCGTAGTCTTCACCCGACGTTGTTTACGACTCCGACGGAAACATATCCCTCCACCAGGGCGCGCATGTCCGTTCCTTCCTCGCATTCCCGGTTCGGCGTTCCGTCCACCATGATCCGTCTGCCGCCGTTCTCCAGCTCCTCCAGAGTCTTGTAGCCGTCCCGGAAGAACATGCTGTGGGACACCTTCCGGTCTCTCAGCACACCCTTACACTCCGACAGCGGACAGCCGGGGAAGTTCACGTTGTGGATCTGGCCATAGCCCAAAGGTTTCTGCAGCAGCTCCTCCAGAAGCTCCGGAAGAAAATGATCCGTTACCTCATGGATCTTGCTGAAGCCCTCCGAGAAGGCGATGGCATGACATTCCTGGAAGGCCGCTTCAAATGCGGCGCCGCAGGTCCCGGAATACTGGATGTCCGTAGCTGAATTATAGCCGAAATTGATGCCGGTAAGAACTGCAATCGGTTTCTCCTTCATCAGATAGTGGATGCCGATGCGGACACAGTCTGCAGGCATGCCGCTGCAGGTGAAAGCCGTGACACCCTCTACCGGGTAATCATAGGGAAATATATCCACCGGATTATGAATGGCGATGCAGTGCGAGGAGGCACTCCTCTGCCCCTCCGGTGCCACCACCCACACCTCGCCGTGTTTTCTTGCGGCAAGCACCAGACGGTACAGACCGTCAGCATCGATGCCGTCATCGTTGGTGATCAGAATCTTACCCATGTTGTCTTTCCTTCTTTCCGTTTGTAAGTACATCCTGTAAGGATGTAACGCGATGCATCGATTATAACAAATCCCTCACCCTGTCCGCAAGAGCCAGAAGACCCCCGCCATGGCGTGCGGGGGTCTTCTTACAGGAGGAATCTTTGATTCTTGTCTTACTCTGTGAAGAGTGCTGTGGAATAATAACGGTCTCCACTGTCCGGAAGGAGGGCAACGATCACCTTTCCTTCATTTTCGGGGCGCTTTGCCAGCTGGATCGCTCCGAAGAGAGCAGCTCCGGAGGAGATACCTACGGAGATACCTTCCTTCTTTGCCAGCAGCTTTGCAGTTGCAAATGCATCGTCATTGGATGCCTTGAACACTTCGTCATACACCTCGGTGTTCAGTGTATCCGGAACGAAGCCAGCACCGATTCCCTGGATCTTGTGCGCACCGGCTCTTCCTTCGGAGAGCACCGGTGAATCCTCCGGCTCAAGGGCAACGACCTTCACTGCCGGATTCTGCTCCTTCAGGTATTCGCCGGTACCGGTTACGGTTCCGCCGGTACCTACACCTGCGATAAAAATATCAACCTTGCCGTCGGTATCCTTCCAGATCTCCGGGCCTGTGGTTGCCTTATGGATGGCGGGGTTTGCCGGATTCACAAACTGTCCGGGGATGAAACCGCCGGGGATCTCCTTTGCCAGCTCCTCTGCCTTAGCGATGGCGCCCTTCATTCCCTTTGCGCCCTCGGTAAGCACGATCTCTGCGCCGTATGCCTTTAAAATGTTGCGGCGCTCCACGCTCATGGTCTCAGGCATGGTAAGGATGGCGCGATAGCCCTTGGCTGCAGCGATGGCTGCAAGACCGATACCGGTATTTCCGGAGGTGGGCTCGATGATAACGGAGCCTTCCTTCAGAAGTCCCTTCGCCTCAGCATCCTCGATCATGGACTTGGCGATACGGTCCTTCACGCTTCCTGCCGGGTTGAAATACTCCAGCTTCACAAGGATCGTAGCCTTGAGGACCAGCTCCTTCTCAATATTCACTACCTCTACGAGAGGTGTATTTCCGATCAGTCCCAGTGTTCCTTTATAAATATTTGCCATAGTATTTATCCTTCTTTCTGAATATTCTATATACCCTTTTTCACGAGCCTATGCTCCGGGTCATGCCTGCCCATCCTCCGATTCAGGACGATGCTACAACTATACACCCGTCCGCATATCTTCGTCAAATAATCCTATCGTACTGCGTCAAAGCCCTTTCTCAGGTCTGCCAGGATATCATCGATATGCTCGGTACCGATGGAGAGACGGATGGTCCCCTGGGTGATGCCCTGGTCCAGAAGCTCCTCGTCGGTCAGCTGAGAATGTGTGGTGGATGCCGGATGGATCACCAGACTCTTCACATCTGCCACATTTGCAAGCAGAGAGAAAATGCTGAGATTGTCGATAAACTTCCATGCAGCTTCCTTTCCGCCACGGATCTCAAATGTGAAGATGGATGCACCGCCGTTGGGGAAATACTTCTCATACAGCGCATGATCCGGATGATCCGGAAGCGACGGATGATTTACCTTTGCAACCTGCGGGTGCTTGGACAGGAAATCAACCACCTTCTTTGTGTTCTCTGCATGACGCTCCAGGCGGAGGGACAGAGTCTCAACGCCCTGCAGAAGCAGGAATGCATTGAAGGGTGAAATGGTTGCGCCAGTATCGCGGAGCAGGATCGCGCGGATGTAGGTCACAAATGCTGCCGGTCCTACTACATCATAGAAGGACACGCCGTGATAACTGGGATTCGGTGCTGCGATGTTCGGATATTTTCCGCTGGCACTCCAGTCGAACTTGCCGGACTCAACGATGATACCGCCCAGGGTGGTTCCGTGACCGCCGATGAACTTGGTAGCGGAATGAACCACGATATCTGCACCATGCTCGATGGGGCGGATGAGATACGGAGTACCGAAGGTATTGTCGATCACCAGCGGAAGGCCGTGCTTATGGGCGATCTCGGCGATGGAGTCGATGTCCGGGATGTCACTGTTGGGATTGCCCAGAGTCTCAAGGTAGATGGCTCTGGTATTGTCCTTGATGGCTCCCTCAACCTCTGCCAGATCATGTGCATCCACAAATGTGGTCTCGATTCCGTACTGGGGAAGT
>CADBRW010000212.1 GCA_902797155.1 uncultured Lachnospiraceae bacterium | reverse complement strand
CGCTGCTGCTGACGAAGGTTTCCGTGGATTTTCGCTTCGACGAAACTACGAGAGAAGTGGTCTGTACCTCGGAGGTACGGCTCACCGGTAAGACCGGAGCGGAGATGGAGGCGCTGACCGCTGTGAGCGTGGCGCTGCTTACCGTCTATGATATGTGTAAGGCCGTGGATAAGGGCATGGTGATTCACGATGTCCGATTACTGGAAAAAGACGGCGGAAAGTCGGGACATTTCCTGGCAGAGTAAGTGCAAATCGGGTGCAAAATCGGGGACGGTTCCGGACTGTCCGGAACCGTCCCCCGGTTTTCACCTGCGTCCCCTTTTTTTCGCTGTCAGTGAAAAGGAGTGGAATAAAAATGAATAAGAGAATCAGAAAAATGTTGGCAACCGTACTGACTGCAGCATGCATGATGAGCTTCGCTGCCTGTGGAAACAGCGACAAGGCAACAACTGCTGCAGGAGCAGAGACAAAGACGGAGGTAAAGGCAGAAGCTAAGACAGAGGCAAAATCGGAGTCCAAGTCGGAGGCCGGAACCGAGGGCAGCGGAACGAAGAAGGAGATCGTAGTCCTTGCAGCGGCGTCCCTTACGGATGTGTGCGGTGAGTTGGAGAAAATGTATGAGGAGCAGCATCAGGACATCGACCTGGTATTCTCCTTCGCCGGTTCCGGCGCTCTGCAGACCCAGATCGAGGAAGGCGCTCCGGCGGATATCTTTATCTCCGCAGCCCAGAAGCAGATGAAGGCACTGAAGGAAGAAAGTCTGATGAAGGACGATACCATCTGTGATCTGCTGGAGAACAAGGTGGTTCTCATCGTACCGGCAGACAGCACGCTGGGGATCACTTCCTTTGAAGATGTGAAGAAGGATGAGGTAAAGATGGTGGGCCTTGGTGAGCTGGAAAGTGTTCCGGCAGGCCAGTATGCGAAGGCGGTTTTCACCAGCCTCGGTTTCTGGGAGGATGTAGAGAAGAAGGCAAACTTCGGAACGGACGTACGTACCGTGCTTACATGGGTAGAAGCCGGCGAGGTGGATTGCGGCGTGGTATATGCAACGGATGCCTACACCACGGATAAGGTAAAGATCGTTGCCGAGGCACCGGAGGGTTCCTGCGACAAGGTGGTCTATCCGGCAGGCGTGGTAGGCGCCAGCAAGAATGCAGACGATGCTGCAGCATTTCTTGATTATCTGAAGACAGATGAAGCAACAAAGGTATTTGAGAAGTACGGTTTCGTGAAGGCTCAGTAAAATATGACAAGGGGATCATCCCCTTTCACAATTGGCAGGAGTAAAGAATGGATCTGTCACCGTTATGGATATCATTAAAAATAGCGCTGGTTTCGACGGTGTTCACTTTCTTCCTCGGGCTGCTGGCAGCCTGGGGGGTGACCTACCTCCGGCGGGCAAAGCATGTGGTGGATGGGCTTCTGTCCATCCCCCTTGTGCTGCCGCCTACGGTGGTGGGCTTTCTTCTGCTGATCCTCTTCGGCCAGAATTCGGCTGTGGGACAGCTTCTGGATAATATCGGGATCAGGCTGATCTTCACCTGGCAGGGTGCAGCGGTGGCATCCATGGTCATATCCTTTCCGGTGATGTACCGTGGGGCCCGGGGCGCTATCGAACAGGTGGATGAGAATCTGATCTATGCGGCACGGACACTGGGCATGAAGGAATTTACCATTTTGCGCAGGATCCTTCTTCCGGCAGCCTGGCCGGGGATCGCTGCGGCAACGGTCCTGTCCTTTGCCAGAGCGCTGGGTGAATTCGGCGCAACCCTGATGATCGCAGGAAATCTGCCGGGGAAGACCCGCACCATGTCCATTGCAGTCTATACCGCCATGCAGGGGGGAGACCGCTCCCTTGCGCTGAAATGGGTGCTGATCATCGTTTCATTTTCACTGACGATCCTGATCCTGATGAATGTGCTGACGGACCGGGGCTTCCGGCGGCGCCGGCGTTGACGGTGTTCTGCGACGACAATGAAAAGCACGAATGAAGGAATGATACATGAAGCTTGAGGTTGATATTGAAAAGAAGGTCGGACAGTTTCATCTGCGAAGCAGCTTCTCCGTAGAGGGCGGACGTTTCGCTCTTCTTGGCGCGTCCGGCTGCGGAAAGACCATGACATTAAAATGTATCGCCGGCATCGAGAAACCGGACCGCGGGCGGATCGTGCTGGGGGACAAGGTGCTCTTTGATTCGGAAAGGAAGATCTGTCTTCCTGCCAGGGAACGCAGGGTGGGATACCTCTTTCAGGACTATGCCCTGTTCCCGAATATGACGGTAAGGAAGAACATCACCTGTGCCGCAAAGGATACGGCCTTCGCGGAACAGCTGATGGAAAGATTCTGTCTGACAGAGGTTGCGGATCAGTATCCCGCGGAGCTGTCCGGCGGACAGAGCCAGCGGACGGCACTGGCCAGGATGCTTTCGATCCGGCCGGAGGTGTTGCTGCTGGATGAGCCCTTCTCCGCGCTGGATAATTATATGCGGACGCGGATGGAGCATGAGATCCTGGATATTCTGGAGGAATTCTCCGGACCTTCGGTTCTGGTGACCCATGACCGGAATGAGGCATACCGTCTGGCGGACAGGATCGGTGTGATGGAGAACGGCAGCGTGGTTGAGGTGCAGGAACGGCAGGCCTTCTTTGACCGGCCGGAGACCGTGGCGGCGGCAAGGCTCACCGGGTGTAAGAACATATCCCGGCTGGAGAACATAGAGGATGGCGGCTTCTTCGCGACGGACTGGGGCATTCCCATCGAACCTGCGGAGGGACAGGATCTCAGTGCTGCTGCGTATGTGGGATACCGGGCGCATTATTTTGAATTCCTGTCCGGGGAAGCGAAGGGAAATACAGGTGGCGTCGGAACCGAGTCTCGGGACAGGGCAAATGTCTTTCAATGTGAGCTCAGCCGCGTGATCGAAGACACATTTTCCGTGGTGGTGTGCTTCCGGCAGGAGGGACAGACCCTGGAGGAACCCGATACCCTGCTTACCTGGATCGTGGGAAAGAGCGAATGGGAAGGCGTGAAGAAGGAGGTGCTCTCCGGACGTTTCAGGCTGCGGCTTTCTCCCGGACGGCTGATGCTGCTCAGTCAGGGAAGCTCAGAAAATGCGGAAACTTAGAACGTTTACAGGATGCCCGGTAAGGGGCTCGGAAAAATCAGGAAATAAGAAGGAAGAGTTGGAGTGTTAACGGATCAATGAGTTTACAGGATGCTTACGGAAGAACAATCGATTATCTCAGGATCTCCCTGACGGACAAATGCAACCTGCGCTGCAAATACTGTATGCCCCCTGAGGGCATCAGCCGGCTGCAGCATGCGGAGGTGCTGACTCTGGAGGAGGTCTGCCGTGTAGCCGGAGTTCTGACGGAAATGGGGATCCGGCGGATCCGCCTCACCGGCGGGGAACCCCTGGTGAGAAAGGGGATCGACGGTCTTATGCGGGAACTGTCGCAGCTTCCGGGACGGCCGGAGCTGGCCATGACCACCAACGGGGTGGCGCTGGCAGACCGCCTGGAGGAGCTGGTGGCAGCAGGGCTCCGGAGCGTCAATATCAGTCTGGATACCCGAGATCCCGGGAAGTACCGGGGGCTCACGGGAACGGATGCCTTCGATGCAGTGGAACGTTCCATCAGGCTGGCGGTGCAGATGGGACTGCCGGTGAAGATAAACTGCGTACCGATCCGGGGGATCAATGACGAAGAGCTTACCGGCCTTGCAGAATATGCAAGGGATAAGAAGATCGACGTACGGTTTATCGAGCTGATGCCCATGGGCTTTGCCCGGGATTATCAGGGGATTCCCGAAGCCGAGATCCTGGAGAAGCTGGAGGCGCTATACGGTCCTGCGGAAAGAGTGGAGGAAGCATCGGTGGACCGTGGACCTGCAAAGTACGTACATTTTAAGGGATTTCAGGGAAGAGTCGGATTCATCAGTCCGCTGTCCCACACATTTTGCTCGGAATGCAACCGTCTGCGTCTCACGGTGGAAGGACGGTTGAAGCTATGCCTTTACTATCCGGAGGGACTGGATGTGAAGCGTCTGCTGAGGGACGGCTGCACCGATGAGGAACTGAAATACGCGATCCACGGGATCATCCGCCTGAAACCGGAGCGGCATGGATTCTGCGAACGTGACAGTGGGACAGTTCCCCTGTCACATCAGGAGACCCGGAGTATGTATGAGATCGGAGGATAAATGGGAAAGATCATTGCGGTATGTATCAGTGAAAAGAAGGGAACCGTGAAGAAGGATGTAGGCAGCTGCCGTCTGATCGCGGATTTTGGTCTGGAGGGCGATGCCCATGCAGGAAGTGAGAGGCAGGTCAGCCTTCTCTCCGCAGATGAGGTGGAGGCCTTCCGTCTCCGGAGTAAGGGAGCGGTGGAGCTGCCTCCCGGGATCTTCGGAGAGAATCTGCTGGTGGAGGGCTTCGATTTTAAGAGTTATCCCATTGGGACCAAATTCCGGTGCGGGGAGGTGCTGCTGGAGCTGACGCAGATCGGAAAACGCTGCCACAGCGGCTGCCAGATCATGCAGCGGACGGGAGAATGCATCATGCCGAAGGAGGGTGTCTTCGCCCGGGTAATGACCGGCGGTACGGTAAATAACGGGGATCTGCTGGAGCTCCTTTTCGTTCCGCAGGAAGAAGGGGCTGCAGAGCAAGAATCTACGCCCTTTCGTGCGGCCATACTCACGGCCAGTGACCGCTCCTTCCGCGGAGAAAGGGAGGATAAGAGCGGACCGAAGATCGCAGAGCTTCTGAATGCCGCGGGGTATCTGATCGGTTCGCAGCTACTGCTTCCCGATGATGAGGAAGGACTGGCAGAGGCGCTGATCCGTTTGGCAGATGAAGAGCATCCCGACGTGATCTTCACTACGGGAGGTACAGGCTTTTCCCCCAGAGACCGGATGCCTGAGGCCACAAAGCGTGTGGCGGACCGGGACGTTCCGGGCATCGCGGAGGGGATCCGCGCATATAGTCTCACCATTACCCCCAGGGCCATGCTGTCCCGGGCAGTAAGCGTGATCCGCGGAAAGACACTCATCATCAATCTTCCGGGCAGTCCGAAGGCTGTGACCGAATGTCTGGAATATCTGCTTCCCACATTGGAACACGGGATCGGGATCCTGCGGGGTGAGGCGGATAACTGATTTGGGAGGCAGAGTCCACATGGAGAAACATTTTCATAATCATGCAAATGAAATACCGAAGACAGAGACACTCACCGCCCGGGTGATGAAAGTGTCCGGAGAGACACTGGAGACGGAGGATGTGCTGATCCGCGAACAGGATCTGGAGGTCTCCGTAAATGGGACGCCGGTCGTTCGCCTCTGCTGTACCCCGGAGCATCTGACGGAGCTTGTTCTTGGGCGGCTCTGCACGGAGGGGATCATCCGAAGCGCAGAGGAGGTGGAACATCTCTTTATATGCGGAGAAGGAAATATCGCCGAGCTCCGCCTGTCGTCTGAGTGCGACTTCCAGCCCTATACGGGAGCGGAACCCACCTGCTGCACAGCAAATCAGCAGCTGTGGGAACGTGCGGACAGCAGAGAACCGGAAGCGATGACACCGGTGACGCCGCAACCGGAGGAGGTGTTTCAGATGGCGGAGGTATTTCGAAAGGACGGGGAGCTTCACAGGAGCACATCGGGAACCCACAGCTGCTATATCCGCCTGGAGGATGGTCGGATCCTGGGCTTTGAGGATATCGGCAGACACAACGCGCTGGATAAGGCGGTGGGAGCCATGCTGCTGGAGGGGTCAGACCCCGGAAAATGTATGCTTTACACCACGGGCCGTGTACCGCGGGATATGGTGAAGAAGGCTGTGGCGGCCCGGATCCCGGTGCTGGTCAGCAAGGCCGTTCCCACGGCGGAGGCGGTACGGATGGCAAAGCAGTACGGGCTGACTCTGGTCTGCCGTGCATGGCCGGACGCATTTTCGATTTATTGATTTTTTAATCTATCTTTAATCTTTGTTAAAAGATTACTTCATTTTCCTCTGTTACTATGTGAACTGTCAGGAGGACACACGGACCGCAGGGTCCGCTGATACAGAAGGAGGATGAAGAGATGAATGAATTCGATAAGGCTGAACTTTTAAGAGAGCGTGCAAATGTGAGCTTTGAAGAAGCGAGAGATGCGCTTCGGGCCTGCAACGGAGATCTTCTGGATGCGCTGGTATATCTTGAGAAGCTGGGTCTTGCGAAGAATTCCGACGAGCCCCGTCGCACACAGCCGGATCCGGCATATACGAATCCGACACCGGAGCGTGAGAGGACCTACACCCGTCCCGATTATTCCAGAAGCTACGACAGAAGCTATGACAGAGGCTATGATCGAGGCTACGACAGAGACTATGATAGATACTATGACAGAAGCTACGAGAAGAGAAACGAAGGACCGACCTTCGGACAGTGGCTTGGCGGAGTGATAAAGAAGAGCATGGAGAACTTCATCGTTGTTTCCTACGATGGATTCGTTAAGTTCCGTATCTCCGTATTCGCCTTCGTACTTCTCTTCCTGATCTTCCACGGAGCACTGCTGATCGCCATGGGCGTATCCCTCTTCTTCGGAGTTAAGTACAGCTTCTCCGGTAAGGAAGACCTGTCCCGCGTAAACCGTGTACTCGGTGATGCAGGCGACCGCGCAGAGCGTTGGTGGAGCAGCTACCGCTACAACCCCGAGATCGACGAGCTCTGCCGCAAGTATGACAACGCAGACAGAAACCGTCGTCAGTAAATAAAATGCCGGAGGGATATGACCCCTCAGGGCACACAGAAGGATCCGCACAGCGTGACATTTTCATGACACACTGTGCGGATTCTTTATGTAACACTTTTGTAATGGGGTCTGACCCCCTTTATTGACGAAGAAAGTGGTGTTATAATATTAAGCAGTGTAGTTACTGAGCTGTAAAGGCGGATGTCTTACCGATGGTATAAGGAGTTAAGAGATAAATGGAAGAAATGAAAGATTTGAAGGAACAGAATGAGAAGAACGGGAAGAAAAGACTCTCCCCGCTGCTGATCCTGATTCCGGCAGGTGTCCTTCTTGTGGGCGCCATCGTACTGGTCATCGTTCTCAGGAGCGGCAAAAGTGGGTCCCTCACCCCGGAGAAGGCGGCTGAGGCGGCCCTGGATACATCCATCAGGAAGGACTGGAAGACCCTGGTGGACTGCATGAGGGATGAAGAGCTGGAGATGCTTCTCAAAATGGATTCGAAGCAGGCTGAGGAAAATGGGATCGGATCTGCGAAGGAGCTGAGAAAATGGGCGCTGGAGCATGTGTCGGACATCCCGGATCCCATGAACGGATCGACGGTTAAGAGCTATCAGATCATCGGTGTGAAGACCATGGCTCCGGACAAATATATCCGTGAGGTCCTGGACGGAGAATCGGATGAAAATGCCTTTTACACCTTCCTGAACAATGCGGAGGAGATCTCCGAGGTGGACGTTGAGTGCGTCATCGTGAAGGACGGTGAGGAGACCAAGGGGTATCAGAACGTAACGGCGTATAAGAAGGACGGGCACTGGTTTACCACAGCGGGCGTCCAGATGGTGGACTCTATGCTCAGAAAGGACTGATCTATGGAGAAAGGATTTGTGGGGATCGATCTTGGAACATCGGCGGTAAAGCTGCTGCTGATGGATGAGAACGGAAATGTGGTAAAGACCGTATCAAGGGAGTATGCTCTTTCATTCCCGAGGCCCGGGTGGTCGGAACAGAACCCGGAGGACTGGTATGAACAGAGCCTGGACGGTCTCTCGGAGCTGATCGCCGGCACTGAAGACCGCATCGAGGGAATCAGCTTCGGCGGACAGATGCATGGACTGGTGGTACTGGATGAAGAGGACCGGGTGCTCCGCCCTGCCATTCTCTGGAACGACGGACGCACCGGAGAAGAATGTGAGTATCTGAACGAAGAGATCGGGAGAAAGACGGTATCCGGTGAAACCGGAAATATAGCCTTTGCGGGCTTTACCGCTCCGAAGCTGCTCTGGATGAGAAAGCATGAGCCAGATCTTTTTGCGAGGATCAGCCGGATCATGCTTCCCAAGGATTATCTGGCCTATCGCTTCACCGGCGTGCATGCCACCGATGCGTCGGATGCTTCCGGCATGCTGCTCTTCGATGTGAAGAAACGGAGATGGTCAGAGAAAATGTGTGACCTTTGCGGGGTGAAGACCTCTCAGCTGGCCCACGTGTATGAGAGCTATGAAGTCATCGGTACTCTGCTTCCCCGGGTGGCGGATGCGACCGGCCTTCGTCGGGAGGTCCGGGTCATTGCGGGTGCCGGGGACAATGCGGCAGCGGCTGTGGGAACCGGGACGGTGCGGGACGGAGACTGCAATATCTCACTGGGAACCAGCGGGACCGTATTCATCGCTGCGGATCATTTTTCCGTGGACGAAAAGAATGCGCTTCATTCCTTTGCACATGCAACGGGAGGCTATCATCTGATGGGATGCATGCTCTCTGCGGCATCCTGCAATAAGTGGTGGATGGAAGAAATCCTTCGGGACAGTGATATGCGCGGAGCCCAGGAGGAGATCGGTGAACTGGGCAGAAATCCTGTATTCTTCCTGCCGTATCTGATGGGAGAGCGTTCGCCCCATAATGACCCGGAGGCCAGAGCGGCTTTCGTGGGAATGAGCATGGACACTACCCGCGGACAGATGCTGCAGGCCGTATTTGAGGGTGT
>CADBRW010000211.1 GCA_902797155.1 uncultured Lachnospiraceae bacterium | reverse complement strand
CTACACAGTGAAGGCCGGCAGTACGGAAGAGTCCGTGACGGTCAGCAGCATTTCCACCAGTGCAGGAACTGCATCCGGCGGCTTCGGCGGCCAGGGCGGTTTCGGCGGCAAAGGCGGCTTTGGTGGAAAAGGTGGAAGGCAGAAGAATACGGAGACTGCCACCACAGAAGAATAACGCTAAACCTCATCCCTCTATATTCTTTACAGCCGGCGATCAGACCCCCTTTCCTGACCGCCGGCATTTTTCGGGGTGCTTGTTTTTCCTTATTCTGCATGATAAAATATTGATTGGGTGTATTTCCGAATAGCGGATAATAAAAATAGAGGCAAAAGGAGAAGGACTATGGGAACAATCATTGAGTTACTGGAGCAGTTTACGAAGGAATCGCCGAACACAGCCATCCTCTTTGATGATGCGCATTCCAAGGGAATCACGTATGCGCAGCTGGATGAGCTTACAGGGCGTGTGTACGGGTATCTGAAGAGAAACGGGGTGCGGAAGGAGGACTTCGTCCTGATCAATCTTCCCCGTGGCGTGATGCCCATCATCGCCATGCTGGGTGTGTGGAAAGCGGGTGCTGCATGGGCACTGGTAGAGGATACCTATGCACCGGAGCGTATCGCATATATCCGTGAAGACTGCGGATGTGAATTTGAACTGAATGCCGAGACCTGGGAAGATGTCATGCACGGGGACAGTCTGGAGGGATATGAGAAGGTGGATCCGCATGATGCGGCCTATGCCATCTATACATCAGGTACTACGGGAAATCCCAAGGGCGTTCTGCATGAGTACGGAAATCTGAACCGTGCCATCGACTCCATTCAGGTAAACGGTGAGACACCCTTTACAGCCAAGGACCGTCTGGCTCTGCTGGCTCCCATGAATTTCGTGGCTTCCGTTATCGTTATCCTGAAGGGCCTCAGTATCAAGGGCGGACGGATCTATGTGGTAAGCTATGCCACCATCAAGAATCCCATGTCGCTGAAGATGTTCTTTATGGAGAAGCGTATCTCCATCACCTTCCTGACACCTTCCTACGTACGTATGCTGGGCAACCAGACCGGTCCCTTCCTGCGTATGCTCTTCGTTGGTAGTGAGCCTGCGAATAACGTTTACAATAAGAAGCTGGATCTGATCAACATTTACGCCTGCTCCGAGAGCGGTTTCGCGGTAGGTGTCTTCAAGATCGACAAGTCCTATGAGACCTGCCCCATCGGTAAGCCGGAGGTTAAGACCGAGATCACACTTCTGGATGAAGATGGAAATGTGGTGCCGGAAGGCGAGATGGGTGAGCTCTGCTTCGAGAATCCGTATGTGCGCGGATACATCAATCTGCCGGAGGAGACCGCAAAGGCCTTCCAGAACGGCATATATCATACCGGAGACCTGGCAAGAAAGGAGTCGAGCGGCGATTATGTGCTGCTGGGACGTTCCGGCGATATGATCAAGATCAACGGAAACCGTATCGAGCCGGCGGAGATCGAGGCTGCCGTTAAGCAGGTGCTGGGCGTTAAATGGGCCGCAGCCCGTGGCTTCGAGGAGAGCGGTAAGAGCTATCTGGCCGCTTACTATACGGAAGATGTGAAGGTGGATCCGGATTATATGCGCGAGGAGCTGGCTAAGCGTCTGCCCTACTATATGATCCCCGCTTACTATATGAAGATCGATGAGATCCCGCTGAAGGCCAACGGCAAGATGGACCGCAAGGCCCTGCCTCAGCCGGATACCAGCAACTTCAAGACAGAGTATGTGGCTCCCACAAATGAATTGGAGGAGAAGCTCTGCCAGGCTATGCAGAAGGTGCTGAAGGCGGAACAGATCGGTATCCATGATGACTTCTATGAGATGGGAGGCGATTCCCTGGGATCCATTCAGGTGATCGTTGAGAGCCATCTGCCGGGTCTGCAGGCCAGCGAGATCTTCCGTGGAAGAACCCCGGAGAAGATTGCGAAGATCTACGAGGAGAATCATGCAAATGATGACGGTGAAGCACCGGAGAAGAAGAATGCCGATTCCATGAAGAAGGATCATCCTCTGACGGCAGAGCAGCTGTACATGCTGGATTATCAGCTGTATACTCCGATGTCCACCATGTATAACCTGTTCTCCATGATGCGGGCGGATAAGGACAGCTTCGATCTGGAGAAGCTGGCGGATACCATGCGCTCCGTCATTCGGAACCATCCGGCACTTCTGACCACGTTCCATTTTAATGATGACGGAGAAGTGGTACAGCGTTTCACCCCGGAGGTAGAGCGGGAGATCATCGTAGAGAAGATGTCCGAGTTCGAGTTCGCCAGCGTGAAGGATACTCTGGTTCAGCCCTTTAAGGTGATCGACGGATGCCTGTATCGCTGCCGTATCTTCGAGACCGAGAAGTACGGATACATCTTCTTCGATGTACATCATACGCTGTTTGACGGAACCTCACTGAAGGTATTCATGGGCAATGTAGGAAAGCTCTATATGGGCATGCTTCCGGATCCTGACTTCTATTATCTGATGCTGCAGAAACGCGAGGATGTACAGAAGACGGAATTCTACGAGGAAAGCCGGAAGTACTTCGAGGACCGGTTTGAAGGAGTGGAGTGGTCCAGCTATCCCACCATCGATCACGAGTCCCGTGAGAATGAGATGGGTGAGCTCTTTGCGGAAATGGGCATCGAGCAGCCGCAGATGGCAGCCATGGAACGTCGTTACCAGATCAGCCGAAATGAGTTCTTCATCACGGTGGCAGGACTGGCCATTGCGTTGTATAACAAGGCAAATGACATCAAGCTTTCCTGGATTTACAACGGTCGTGAGGATCTGCAGATGATGAACACCGTAGGTCTTCTGTTCCGCGACCTGCCTATCGGACTCCGTATTAAGGATGAGATGACGATACGCGACATTTTCAAGGATGTACATGACCAGGTTCAGAAGGGTATCGAGCACAGCTGCTATCCGTATGTGGATACGCATAACCAGGTTGGCGGCAGTGAGTCGGCATATCTTCTGTATCAGCAGGATATCCGTGATATGGGCGGTATGGAAGGCATGGACATCGAGACGGTGGAGATTCGTCAAAACCAGGCTGCTTCCCAGACCATTCTGGATATGGAGATCCTGGACGGTTCGGAGGGACTTGTTCTGATGATCGACTATGCGGCCAGCCGTTACAATGATGAAAGCATTGAAAACTTCAAGGATATCTTCCTCAGACTGGCTCAGTCTCTGGTGACCCAGACCTCTCAGCAGGATATCACCTTTAAGGAGATCCGGAAGAAGATGGAGGACAAGCAGAATTTCTTCATCAAGATTGTAAGTAAGTTCAGGAGAAAACGATGAGCAAGAAGAAACATCAGTCTGCAAAGGAACGAATGCAGAAGCTCTACGGTGAGAACCTCCTTCTGGTCAATGCCTATGAAGAAAAAAAGGCTGCGACCTGCGATAACGGAACATATGTAGGCTTTACGGATGGGGATACCCTGGTGTTCCGGGGAATCCCCTATGCGAAGCCCCCCATCGGCAAGCTGCGCTGGAAGAAACCGGTGGCGCCGGATCCGGATGACTGTGTCTACACCGCGTTCTATAACGGAAAGACCCCGATCCAGACGGAATGGCCCACGGAGGTGGCTTCCTACTATCCCCAGGGCGAGGACTGTCTGTATCTGAATATCTGGATCAACCCCTCCTACACGGAGGAGCGTACCCCCATGGTGTTCTTCCATGGAGGCTCCTATGGCTGGGGAGGCACGGCGGATCCGCTTTATGACGGGAAGAATTTCGTGACGGCCCATCCGGAGATCGTGCTGGTAACGGTGGGTTACCGTACCGGTCTTATGGGCTTTGTGGATTTCTCATCTGTACCCGGAGGCGAGGAATTCCCGGATGCGCCGAACCTCGGACTGTATGATCAGATCGAGTCCCTTCGGTGGGTGCAGCGGAATATCCGGGCATTTGGCGGGAATCCGGACAATGTTACCATCTTCGGTGAGTCTGCCGGTGGTGGAAGCGTATCCCTGCTTCCCTGCATTGAAGAAGCAAAGGGACTGTTCCGGCGGGTCATCGCCCAGAGTGGATCGGTGGCACTCACATTTTCAAAGAAGGAATGTCAGGACTTCACCACACGACTGCTGAAGGCCAGCGGTGCGAAGAAAATGTCGGACCTGATGGCACTTTCGGAGGATGAGCTGAAGAAGGTCAATGAGGCGGTGAATTATTACAACAACTTCCCGCAGCGGGACGGCGTGCTGATCCCCGAGGATCCGTATCTGCCGTATGCGCAGGGGAAGACGACGCACTGCGATATCATGATCGGAACCAACGCCAACGAGATCAACTACTGGGTGGGAGAGTTGGGAGGCATCGTGCCTTTCCGGTTTGGAATTCCGGTGAAGCTTGAGAATGACATGAGGGATATGAGCCGTGCCAATTTCAGGATCGTACGGAAGTTCCTGGACAAGAGGAAGGAACATCCCATCTGGAATATAGCGGAGTTCTATAATGAGATGATGTTTCGTCTGCCGGCGATCCGCCAGGCGGAGGAGCATTGCAAGCACGGCGGCAAGGTATATATGTATTACTGGAAGGTGCCCAGCCGTATCCGTTTCCGTGGGGCGTGCCACGCGGTGGAGCTGGCCTACGTCTTCGGAAATCTGCAGGAGACCATCTACACCGGAAAAGTGGGCCGGAAGGATATCTCGGATATGGTGCAGCGGATGTGGGTCAACTTCGCAAAGACCGGGAATCCGTCGACGGTGCCGTACCGCTGGTCGAAGTACGGGCGGCAGTATCGCGCTACCATGATCATCGACAGGAATACCCACGTGGAGATGTCGCCGCTGGACCGCCAGCGCCGGATGCTGTGGCCGCTACTGGATGAGCATATCAACATGAGCTATGCGGATATGAGCTACAACGTACCCTATGTCCACGGCATGGTCGCAGCTGTAGCCCTTACCCTCGCGGCGGTGGGAACCACCGTGATCGGCTTGCTGCGCAGGCGCTAGTTTACATAATAGGTGCCTGTCACCTTTACGGAAATGTTGCGGAAATGTTACAAATATATTACGCGGGAAAAGGGGACGGTTCCGCATCTGACATTGACTTACTGTCAGATGCGGAACCGTCCCCGTGTCTATGGCTATGCTTTCTGTTCTTCCGGTGGGTCCTTTGCGTAAAGTGCCTTCAGCAGCAGAGGCGTCAGGATGGAGCTGATGATGATCAGCAGGATGACGGCGGTGAAATACGCCGGCTCCAGCATGTCGACCTTCAGGCCGCGCTGGGCCACGATCAGGGCGACCTCGCCGCGGGTCATCATTCCCACGCCCACCTTCAGGGCGTTATGTCCGCGGTAACCCAGGAGCCGTGCGGTAAGTCCGCAGCCCACCACCTTGGACAGCAGTCCCACGGCCACGAAGGCCAGGGAGAACCACAGGATGGTCATGTCCAGGGTCCGGATATTTGTCTGAAGACCGATACTGCAGAAGAAGACCGGCCCGAAAATGATGTACGAGTTGGTGTCCATCTTCTGGGTGATGTAATCCGAGTCTCTGAGAGAGCAGAGGATGACGCCGGCCACATAGGCACCGGTGATGTCCGCCACACCGAAGTATTTGTCGGCTACGTAGGACAGTGCGAAGGCCAGGGCGATGCCCAGGATGGGGATCCGCCGTGTGTGGGGATGCTGGTTGTCGTACCATTTGAACAGCTTGTAAATGATGATGCCCAGCACGAAGGCCAGCACGAAGAAGGCCGCGGTGTGGAGCAGAACGCTTCCCACGTCGGAGTCCGGTTTCTTGAAGCCGATGACCACGGTGAGGACGATGATGCCGATGACGTCGTCGATGATGGCGGCGCTCATGATGGTCTGTCCCAGCTCACCCTGGAGCTTGCCCATTTCCCGAAGGGTGGAAACCGTGATGCTGACGGAGGTTGCCGTGAGGATGGTTCCGATGAAGATGGCACGGTAGAATCCATCCGTTCCGATGGCGGAGAAACCATAGAAGGCCATGTACAGCAGCGTGCCGCATACCAGCGGAACGAAGACGCCGACAAAGGCGATGACGGTGGCCTTTAGACCTGTCTTCTTCAGGTCGGAAATGTTGGTCTCCAGGCCGGCTGTGAACATCAAAATGATGACGCCGATCTCGGCCATGCCAGCCAGGAAGTCCGAGGATTCCACCAGATTGAACAGACTGGGTCCGATCAGAAGTCCGGCGATGATCTCACCGGCGACCTGGGGAGCCTTACATTTTCGGGCTAGAAGTCCGAAGAACTTGGCGGCGATGATTATGATGGCAAGCTGTCTTAAAATATCCAATGTATCCATGATACGCCTCTTTCCATAGAATTACGCATGGTACTAATCATAGCATCTTTTATTGGGAAGTCAAGAGAGATTCTTGCGGGGCGGGGAGGCTCTGTGGTAGAATATGGCCTGAGGTTCGGCCGGGAAAATGGCAGAAGAGGATTTATCGGATCCCGGCGGAAAGGAATATCGACTTCAATCGGAGGGACAGATCTATGATCACAAATGATGAAGGCATCGTACATTTAAAGCATGTGATACTGGAGGAGGTGGCCCGCCTGGCGTGGGAGGACCGCCTGACAGAGGAAGAGAAGGACGCCCTGGTCTATAAGATCATTCCGGGCCCCATCGCCAAGTATCGCTGCTGTATCTATAAGGAGCGGGAGATCGTGCGGCAGCGGATCCGGCTGGCGGAGGGGCTCTGTCCCACGGCGGATCCGGAGCACCAGTCTTCAAATGTGATCCAGGTGATCCGGGCGGCCTGCGCGGAGTGTCCCATTTCCTCATATACGGTAACGGACAACTGCCGGCTCTGTATCGGGAAGCCCTGCCAGAGCGCCTGCAACTTCGGCGCCATTTCCATCGGACATGATCGTTCTCATATCGATCCCGTGAAATGTAAGGAGTGCGGAAAATGTGCCGATGCCTGTCCTTTCTCGGCCATCGCCCATCTGGAGCGGCCCTGCAAGAAGGCCTGCCCTACGGGTGCCATCACCTATGATGAGTACGGGATCTGCAGGATCGATGAGGAAAAATGTGTGCACTGCGGACACTGCATCCATGCATGTCCCTTCGGAGCAATTTCCGCCAAGTCCTATTTGGTTGACATAATTCGAGAAATCAAGGCGGGTAAGAAGGTGATCGCCATGTGTGCTCCCGCCACGGAGGGCCAGTTCGGACCGGAGATCTCCATGGCTTCCGTGCGGCAGGCCCTGAAGGAGCTGGGCTTTGCGGACATGGTGGAGGTAGGCCTCGGTGCGGACATGACAGCGGCTTATGAGGCAGAGGAATGGGCGGAGGCCCTGAAGGAGGGGCGGAAGATGACCACCTCCTGCTGCCCCGCATTTATCAATCTTCTAAAGAAGAGTTTCCCCGAGCAGTTCGCTGAGAATAAGTCAGAGATCGTATCACCCATGTGCGCGGTCTCCAGATATCTGAAGCACCTCTATCCCGGCTGTGTGACGGTCTTCCTGGGGCCCTGCGTGGCAAAGAAGGCGGAGTCACAGGACCCCTCCATCCCGGACAATGCGGACTACGTCATCACCTACGGCGAGTTCCGGGCGCTGCTACGGTCGAAGGATGTGGAGCTTAAACCCGCGGAGGAGAACTATCAGGAGGCCAGCATTTTCGGAAAGCGTTTTGCCACCAGCGGAGGCGTGGCGAACGCCGTGATCGAGTGCATGAAGGAGCGGGGCGTGGATACCTCGGACATCAAGCTTCGGAAATGCGCCGGCGGCCGGGAATGCATCCAGGCCATCACCCTTCTGAAGTTCGGGAAGCTGCAGGAGGATTTTGTGGAAGGCATGTTCTGCCCCGGAGGCTGTGTGGGTGGACCCTCGAAGCATAAGACCGAGGTGGAGATCACCAAGGCCAGAGAGAATCTGCTGTCACAGGCGGACGAGAGGAAGGTCCTGGAGAATCTGAAGGACTATCCCATGGAGGGCTTCTCCATGTACCGCGACGGACGGATGGAGTGATGGTGGCCGGAAACGGAAAGCGACCGGGATGGAAGCCGCGGGAACGGAAAGAGGACGGGAGCATACGGCCCGGATACTTGAAAATACGTGGGTTTATGTGATAGAATGAACGGTAGTTGAGTGATCGTCACATTTTCCTAAGGATGAGCTATGGCATTCATGAAAATGTGCGGAGGACAGGAGGAGGAAGAAATGGCAGAGGGATTGACATTTGATCAGGCGCTGAATCTGTATAAGGTGCGCTATCGCGTAATGTATCATAATTATCTGGAGAGTCTTGCGGACCCCCATGCGTTCATCACGCTGGAGAACATGTACGGCCGCCTCATGGAGATGCGATATGTGCTGATGGAGCTGTATGATGTAACTGAGAACGAGCTGGACGGCCTGGCTGACGATGCCAAGAACGACCGCCCGGTGCTGATCACCCGCGGCGACCACATCCGCACCATGACGGACGAGGAGCTTGCGGAAATGTTCCGCGAGATCAAGGAAGGCAAGCTTGACCCGGCAGAGCTCACGGTTGAGTGGCTGCAGGTGGAAGGTGAGTTCCTGTAGAGAGCATGTGCAAAATCGGGGACGGAGGGAAAATGGATATCAAATATTACGACATCGGTCTTAATCTGTTCTCGGCTCAGTTCAAGCATCCGGATGTGATCCTGCAGCGGGCGGCGGAGCATGGTGTGTGCTGCATCCTGACGGGATCGGACCCGAAGGAGAACCGGAAGATCAACCGGTATCTTCTGGAGCATCCGGAGATTCAGGTCTACGGAACCGCAGGTCTGCATCCTCACAATGCGGATCATTTTACAGAGCAGGATCTGCAGGAGGTGAAGGAGCTGTATCTTGGAAATCCGCGGATCGTTGCCATAGGAGAATGTGGGCTGGATTATAACCGCATGTTCAGCACCATGCCGAATCAGATGAAGACACTGGAACGCTTCGTGGCGCTTGCTGAGGAGCTGAAGGCGCCCATGTTCCTGCATGAGAGAGATGCCGCACTGGATTTTGCGGCAGTCTTTCGGGCTGTGCCCGAGATCGCCAAACGTTCCGTGGTACACTGCTATACCGGAGACCGAAAGACGGTTGAAACCTATCTGGAAATGGGCTTCTCCATCGGCGTCACCGGATGGATCGCGGATGACCGGAGAGCCGGGGAGCTGCGTGAAGCCGTAAAGGCCATCCCGAAGGACCGGATTCTGATCGAGACGGACGCGCCGTATCTGACTCCGCGAAATGTGCCGGGACTTGGCCGCACGAATGTGCCGGAGAACATCGTATATGTCGCACGGACCCTGGCAGCCTATATGGGACTGTCAGAAGAAGAGCTGATCCAGTGCGCAAAAGAGAATACCGAACGGATCTTCCTCTAAACTAAGGAGGGGGTCAGACCCCATTACAAAATTGTTACGTGTTCATGTAACAGTTTTGTAATGGGGTCTGACCCCCTTCCTCACTTTGCCATCAGTCGCCGGGCATGTTGTCCAGCAGGCTGTCGGGATTGGTCTGATTTGCCTTATCGACAGCGTCGTTCGCCTTGTCTTTCAGGTTCTTTGCAAGCTCGATCTCTTTGTCCCCTACGGATTTCTCCCCGCCACAGCCGGTGAGGAGAGAAGCCGTGCCGAGTACCAGGATCGCTCCGATGATCACAAGTCTCTTTCTCATTCGGTGTTCCTCCCTTTCATGCGCAGGTGAGGTGTGGCCTGCACCTGTTTCATCTCTGTTTTGACTATGTCCTTAGAGTACAACCTTTTCCATGGTTCGTCAATTCATATTTCATGGCAGAGAATAACGCGGAGCGCTGCATTTTCGTGCAGGAGAGGTGCGGAGATCACTTAGGACACAGAATGTTCACAATAATTGTTAGCACTCACTATTGACGAGTGCTAACAGAAGTGGTATAACATATACAACAACAGAAATACAGGCACAGAAAAATGTGCCGCATCTCCATACCCGGAAAAGGGCGGAGTCAGAAAGGAGAGATGACTATGTTATATCCGAATATTTTTAAGGGAACCGTAATGGACGATCTGATGAATGAGCTGATGGGTTATCCCTGCAACCTTGAGAAGGAGAAGGAAGTGCCTGAGACCATCGGCCGTATGACTGCAGATGTAAAGGAGTACGAGGACCGCTATGAGCTGGATCTGGAGCTTCCGGGATTCACAAGGGAAGAGATAAATGTAGAGCTGGAGGGCGGCTATCTGAAGATATCTGCAGAGCATTCCGAAGAGAAGGAAGAGAAGGACGACGGCGGCAAGTACATCCGGAAGGAACGCCACTCTGGCAAGCTGAAGAGAAACTTCTACGTGGGCAACACCATCAAGAAGGACAGCATCAAGGCCGTATTCGAGAACGGTGTCCTGGCACTTGAAGTGAAGAAGGAACCCGATGTTGAGAAGAAAGAAGTGATCGAGATTAAGTAACCTCCTGCAGCAGAAGGGGAGGAGCGCCGAAAGGTGCTCCTCCTTTTTTGTTGTGCAAAAAAAGTTCCGAGGCAGGGTGCTATAACTATACCTGTAAGGACGAAACAGACGCACAGCCGATAAGCCGGCACAGATGAAGGAGGACGAAGCCATGAGTAAGAAGTACTACGAAGATTATGAAGATTACACAGATTACGAAGAGTATGAAGAGGAAACAACATATGAGGATTCTTCGGATGATCAGAAGGAAGGCTCCTTCTTCTCCACATTTGCAGGCAGACTTGCCATCGGAACCGGCAGTGCGATCGTTGCCGCAGCGCTGATCTTCGGCGGAATCCGTTTCCTGGGCAAGGGAAACACACAGGATCAGGTTCAGGCGGAAAGCGTTGAAAGCAACCTCCTTGGAACCCTTAAGGCGGCAGCAGAAGACGTGAAGGAAGCTGCAGGGCGGATGGATGCATCCGTGAAGCTGGAAGATGTAAAGGCTGCAGATGTAACAGATGCAAATGAGACAGCATCTGCTTCCCAAATCGAGAGTACCGATGGATCCTCAAGCCGGAAATCCGATATCATTCCCGTGGATCACGAAAAGAATGAAACGACAGAGCAGACGGAAGACGTCGCAGCATATGACGAAACGGCAGAAGCATCCCAGACCTCCGGTCTTGAGGCTGCCGGAGAGGATGCTGAGGCGGTTGCAGAGAAAATGAGCGACTGGGTGGATGAGAGTAAGGCG
>CADBRW010000210.1 GCA_902797155.1 uncultured Lachnospiraceae bacterium | reverse complement strand
TTTGTATCGTCCGTCACCACCGGACCCGTCATCATGATATTTCCGTCTGCCGTTACCGCTGCGGAACCGACAGCCATCTGTGAACGGCTTGTCTTCGGATAGATATCTTTAATATTCCCCTCGGATACCGTTGCGGTATTTCCCGAAACCCGAATGGTGATGGGTTTGATGAAGGAGAACGCATCATCCCCGCTCTGGAAGCCATAGATATAAATGTTACCATTTCCGTCGGATACTGCAATGGGATACTCTGCATCCAACCGGGCGTTCTCGATTGCCTCAGTCCTTAGGTTTGAAAGATCCGAGGTATCCACATAGATGATATTCCTGCTTGTACCCTGATTTTTGATATTTCCGTAGCCACCCTCGCGACCGCCGACGATGTACACGCCGGTTCCTGCATTTACAAGTGCTGCATGCGTGATAAAGCAGTTGTCTTCATAGAGTTTAAATGTCACATTTCCGGACGCTGGATCAAAACAGCCGATGTAATCCCGGGCTTCAATGAGATCGGATGCAAGGAACAGAAGCTTTCCGTCCACCTCGCAGGCGCCCTCTGTCGCCGGGTAACCGCCCAAATACTCCTGATTCCATACCTGTGTCTTGGTATTATAGCTATAGATCCGTGTATCCTCGGCGCCAAGAACCACATACAGGGAATCTCCGATGGCTGTCATGGACTTGATATTTGCTTCGTTGAAGCCGGCTTCATTTACCACCGACAGAGGCAGACGGGGATAGAGATTCTCCGCCGTTCCCAGCTGCATCAGGCGATGGCCGGTACCCTTTTCAGAGGTGATCTCCACAAGAACTTCGCCGTCCTTTACGCCCTCAGGGATGGTGACGGTCAGTTCTGTGCTGCCGCCGCTCATGGATGTTACTTCCTTACCGTCGAGCTTTACGGCAGGCTTCAGACTGCCGAAGAAGTAGCCGGTAATGACTGCCTGGTCTCCCTGCCTGGTAAGACCGGTGATCACGGGGTAGGTCTTTTCATCCAGGGCTCTTTCCAGAGAGAAGATTCCCTCTGCGATACATTTATCCTTCAGAGAATCCAGCCGCTGTACACTGCCCTGCATTCTTGCAACGATTTTGTCTGCCGAATCACCGGGAAATGCTTTTGAAAGCATGGCTGCCACACCTGCCATAACAGGCGTCGCCATGGAGGTGCCGGATTGTTTAAAGTACTTGGTCTTGCCGGTATGGAAAACGGATTTTAAGACTGTGATCTCCTTTATTGCGGCTGTATCTGCCGCTTCTTCATCCTCCGATGCGGATGCGGGATTCGCCTCAAATACAAGCTTGGCTGCAGAAAGGTTTATTCCGTCTTCGTCAGGGATCGTAAAGGGGAACTCCATCGTACCGTCACTGGCAGCGGTACGTGTCACGCTTCCGTAGTCTCTGTCATCAGAGTTGAAGGTCAGGGTTACCTCTGTTCCCACAGGTGCCTTAGCGGTGATCACACCTCCATTGCAGGTCTTAAGGCTTTCAAGCACGGGAGCACAGAGCGTGAAGCTTCCGCCCTCACCGCCCTCCGGGGTGGAAAGAGTCAGGCCGTCCGTGCCCTTGGAAAGTACGGTGTCTTCGCCGGTAAAGCCAAAGACAGAGCTGTCCTTTCCGTCAGTCACATTGTATTCATCCTTGCTGTAATCAAAGGAATAGAGTTTGCTGTTTTCTTCGACGATACTGCTGGTGGGGTCCAGCTCACCGAGACGCTCCGGGTATGTGGAAATGATATCCGCGCCGGGTGCAAAGACGTCTACGGTCCGACGTCCATAGTTGGAGCCCGAGTCGTTTTCATCATCCCAGGCAGTGCCTTTCGCGTTGGACGCACCTACCACCAATACATAGGGATTGTCCGCAAGGGCTGCTGCGATGCCGTTCTCCGGATCCAGGTCTCTTTTGGAATTGCTGGCTGCAACACAGGTAACGATACCCAGCTCGCCGGCCTGTGTGATGATTTCGTTCAGGGCGTTTCCATCACTCTGGAAGCCCAGGGAAATGTTGACCGCTGCCACATTTACACCGGCCTTCTTTGCTTCGATCACATAACGGTAACCCTTGATGATCTCTGCATCCGAGGTGATGCCACGGTCATTTGACACCTTTACGGCCATGATCTTCGCGCCGCAGGTGATACCGCTGACGCCGATCTTGTTCCACTCGGCGGCAATGATGCCGGCCACGTGGGTGCCGTGCCCGTCCCGCTCGTCATCCATGGGATCCGAGGTGTCATATTTATCATTCATGGAATTCACGGGACTCACGCAGATTCCGTACTCGCCGCCACCCATTTTCACCAGTGAACTATAATTCAGGCCTTCATTCCACATGACGTTCTTCAGGTCCTCATGCTTGTAGTCCACACCACAGTCGAAGACCGCTACAACGGTTCCCGTGGTGTCAACCCTGGGCGTCGGTTCATCCTTGGAATTATAGGTGTTCCATTGCTCATCATGGATGCCGTACTGCATGTCAGCCATATACTGCTGGCCCGACAGATCTGTGGAGTTCGACTGCTCCTGCTCATCCGGTGCGGCATACACCGACAGCGGACTAAAGACCAACCCGAAGCTGAGCGCGGCTGCCACCAGCCGGCCCCTCACCCTCATACGTCTTCCTGTGATTTTTCTTAACATAACCGTAACCCTTTCTTAAAGGTGCCTGTCACCTTTACGATATTATTACATCACGTAACACTTATGTAACGGAAGCGTTGCTATCTTCTTTTTCTTACATCAATCACCACGATTTCCGGATAGTTGTTGATCCGCATGGGAAGCAGGCTGTTGCCAAGCCCCCGGCTGATATACATGGTCATCTTGCCGAAATGATGCTCGCCCTCATACAGCTCCGGGAAGAACTCGAAATCCGGAGAAATGAGCCCGCCCTTTCCCGGCAGGATGATCTGTCCGCCGTGCACATGCCCCGCCAGAACCATATCCGCTCCACTTGCCTGATAGGTGGCGTAACCTGCGGGTTCGTGTGCCAGAAGGACCTTCAGCCGTTCATCCTTGTCCCAGCCATAGTCCCGGACCTCCCGTCCGTCCACGGTTCCCGCCAGGAGGATGCCGTCCATTTCCTCTACCTTTCCATCAAGAAAATGTACTCCCATGGCTTCAATCTCCTTCAGGAAGGCGTCAAACTTCTCACCCTTCAGCCAGACCTCGTGATTTCCGGTGATATAATACACCGGCGCGAGCTTTACGGCCCCCTCGAAGAAAGACTTCGCCAGACCGTACCAGGTGTGATGCGCATCCACCACGTCTCCGGTAACCACAATGATGTCGGGTTTGCATTCCTCCACCCGGTCCAGCAGCCGCTTCTGGTCAAAGCCGAAGAACTGATTGTGGAGATCCGAGATCTGAACGATGCGACAGTCCACATTTGCCTCGTAACGGTACTCCGTCACCACGATATGGAAGTTCTGGTAGAGTGCGAAAATGCAGAAGGCCACCCACAACCCCAGGAAAATCGGGACGGTAACCGTGAATTTCCGCTTCTTCGTCTTGTGGCGGAAACCCAGCATTCCCAGCAGTGCACCCAGGGCCCCGCCCAACACCGCAAGGGCAATAAGACAGGCCTCCGAGATCCGCCATTTTCCCTTCTCCGCCTTCTTCTTATCGATACCATAGCAGGCGAAGGCAAGAACATTTATGATTGTCAGATAGATTACAAGCAACATACGATTCTTCTTATTTGGAAATCCCCCCAGGTTTCATTGTACAATCACGGGAGGATTATCGCAACACAGTTCTGCCCTTCGTAACACTTTTGTAAAGGTGCCTGTCACCTTTACGAAAATGTTACAGAATCTCCAGCATTTCCTGGGGATTGTCGGCGGCCTTCACCTTGTCCATCGCCTGCAGGATGACGCCCTGCTCGTCGATGAGGTAGGTGGTACGCACCACGCCCATGGAGACCTTGCCATAGTTCTTCTTTTCCTTCCACACGTCATAGGCCTTGATCACGGAAAGCTCTGTGTCGGAAAGCAGCGTGAAGGGAAGCCCGTACTTCTCCTCAAACTTCTTGTGGGAGGCCACGGAATCCTTGCTGACACCCAGCACCACCGCGCCCTTCTCCCGGATCTGGGGATAGCGGTCCCCGAAACCGCAGGCCTGCTTTGTGCATCCCGGAGTGTTGTCCCGGGGATAGAAATACAGGATCACCTTGCTTCCCAGGTAGTCCTTCAGTGAATGCATTTCTCCGTTCTGATCCGGCAGTGTAACCTCCGGAGCCTTTGTTCCGACTTCCAGCATATTTCTCCCTTCCGGCACTTATCGTGTGCCCTACGTGTCCGGTCGTGTCCGACCGTATCTTCATTATGATTCTATACTGATTCTATCTTTGATTTTCCGCATCACAGATCAGTCTTCCCCAACCAAATGTACCACCAGTGCCTCATGTCCGGTGGCCGGCAGGAATTTCCACATCAGGTCCTCCGTCTTCAGCTTCAGACTTGAAGTGCAGACGCAGGGGTGACAGCCCACATAATCATCCTTCAGCACATCCTCATCGATGAGCAGCTGCACATCACATTTCCGGTCATTCATGAGCCCCATGATGCTCACCGCCCCGGGCTCGATGTCCAGGTATTTCAGCATGTCTTCCGCATCCGCAAATGACAGTCGCGCCGAGTTGATCTGCGCCGACAGTTCCTTCGTCTTGAACTTCTTCTCTCCGGGCATCATCAGAAGGTAAAACTTCGTCTTCTGGCGGTTGCAGAGAAAGAGATTCTTGCAGATCACCACGCCCAGCACCTTGTCGATCTCATAGCAGGCCTCCATATTGTCCGCCGCCTCATGATCCGTACGCTCATATTCGATGCCCAATTCGTCCAGGAAGTCGTAGGTCCTGACCTCCCGCGGCAAGCGCCCTTCCACCGACGCCGGCCTGCCCTTATACAGCTCCATTCTATCCTCTTGGCTCCTTTCTTAACGGGGCCTGACCCCATTGCAATTTCGTTACATCACGTAACACTTTCGTAAAGGTGCCTGTCACCTTTACAAAATTGTTACGACATCTGCCGTCTTCTCGATCATCCCAGCAGCTTCCGCAGCAGCCTGTCCTCCACGCCGGGGAGGATCTTCCGAAAATGTTTCAGCACCTTTTCATAGGATTCCTCCGGGCTGCAGCGGTAGACCTTGTCCGTGAATTTCTTCCCCAGGAACTTCTCCGGGGTGGTATACTCCGCAATGCCCCAGCCATACTCGTTTCCGTTCCGGTCCGTAGCATAGCGGAAATCGCTGATCAGAACGTAGCACTGCTTCTGCAGCCTGGTGACGGAACCGTCAAAGCCACGCCTCCCACCTTTCCGGTAATCCCCAAGAGCCTTCAGACTCTTCGAAAGGATCGGCGCGTTATCGTCCAGCAGCTCATATAGCTCCAAGTCCTCCCTGGCTGCCAGCCCGTCCTCGTATCTTGCATCGAAATCATACCCGTCCCGTCGGTAATTGGCGAAATCCGGAAACCACTTGGCACTGACGTACATCGCCTTGCCCTTCAGAAACTTCCCATAGGCACATTTCAGCTTCCGGATCACCGGACCCTTCCAGTCCCAGGCCTCCCAGGTGTCCCCGCTGTCATACCAGAGCTTCGGGTCTATATGCTCCTCGATGGAGAACCCCGGGATCTCATTCTCAAAGAAAGGCACAAAGCCCACCTCCCGGATCAGCTGCATCAGGTCTTCCATAGACCTTATCACAAAATCATCGTTATAATTCATAGAACTCCCTTAACGGGGTCAGACCCCATTACAATTTCGTTACACGCCGTAACAATTCCGTAAAGGTGACAGGCACCTTTACAAAAATGTTACGCCAACCAGTCGACTTTGCCGGTGTCGACATTGTAGACGGCGCCGACCACGTCCAACTCATCTGACTGGATCTCCGGATGGTCAAGAAAGGCCTGCCGGATGACGCTGACGCCATGCTGCACATTCAGCGCCGTTGCGCGGTAATCGTCCTTCTCGCCGCCGATGGCGACACGGATGTCGTCGGTGATGTAGCGGATATAGCCCTCCGTGGAGCCCTTGATGGTCGCCTTCACGGCGCCGCACCGGGTGTGGCCCAGAACCACGATCACATTTGCATCCAAATGTGCCGCCGCGTATTCGATACTTCCCAGCTGGTGGTTATCCAGCACATTTCCGGCAACGCGGATCACGAAGAGCTCGCCGATGCCGGCGGAGAAGATCGCCTCCGGAATCTCCCTGGAATCCGAGCACGCGATCACGATGGCATAGGGATGCTGCCCCTCCTCGGCCGTCTTCCGTCGCAGCTCCGGCGACACATCCCCCTCGCTCTTCCGGCTACGCAGGTAGAGCTCGTTGCCTTCCTTCAGTTTCCTGATAACATCCTCATTATGCATAACATTTCCCCTCTATATTTATCAAATGTGCATCGATGTCCGCGGTATCTGCACCACGAAGTCGATCTGATGCTTCTCACAGTATTTGGCAACACGGAAGAAGGACCGCTCTGTTTTCTCGATCACTCCGGGCATGCCGGTGGCCGGCTTATGCAGGCTCGTAAAGAAGTTGTCCCAATGAACCGGGATGACCAGCTCAGGCTTCACCTTTGCCACCGTCTCGCGGAAGAAGCGCTTTCCGGTTTCCTTGTCGGCCTTCCCCAGGCCGGCAACTCCGAGAAAAACCACATCCGCCTGCAGCCCGTCCAGCTGATGCTCGATGTAATTGAAGCTGGGCCGTATCAGGATCTTCTTCTCCGGGTGCTCAATATAGAAATCGTAGGACCCGCCCTCCTTGTACTCGTGCAGCCCCGCCGGCTGCGCCAGTGGCTTTTCGATGGGCTCCCCGAGATCATTATTCAGGATCGTGGGCTTGGAATGCAGTGATTTCAGCACACGGATCCTGAAATCCCCAACCGAGAACTCGCTTCCGTCCGCAAATTCCACTATCTGCGCCTCAGGCAGATTCCCGCCGAGACCCACATTTTTCATGGACGGGCTGCCGTACAGCACCGCCCCGGTCTTCGCCGCCACATAGGGCGCATCCATCACATGATCATGATGCGTATGTGACACAAAAACCGCCCGGAGCCGATTCACATGATGTGCCTCAAAAAGCCGGTCAATGATCTTCTCATCCGTC
>CADBRW010000209.1 GCA_902797155.1 uncultured Lachnospiraceae bacterium | reverse complement strand
CTCCGGATCTCTCCGGATGGTTTTTGGTACAGTGACTTGTCGCCAGTTTCTCTGAACTTGACATTCGCTCCACGAAATAACCTACGCTATGCGTAGCAACCTCCGTTTCCACGCTATCAACGTCACAGCAAACGATATTATAGCAAAGCAGTTTCCGGATTGCAAGCACTTTTTTTCTAAATTTTAACGGATCTCCGCTTCATTTTCTAAAGCCTTAGTGCCGGATCCTCGGAGATTCAGCCATCTGTTCACAGAATGTTTACACTTGTTTACATTTTCTTCATATATCTTATTGCGTTCAGTCCGAATCCATGATAAAATGACAGTTACTACAATATAATATTATTGGGGACAGTCTGTCGGTCTGCGCAATACCATAAACCGACTTTTTACAATATTGAATGCCCGACTGTGAGGTGGCACTATGGAAAAAAGAAAAAAGAAAGTGAACCAGGGGATGGATCTCATGTCCTTCTGGTGCGCAGAAGTCTCAAAAGAAAAGAAAAGAAGAAGAAACGGGAACAAGGGATTCTCGCTGGTTGAGCTGATCATCGTAATTGCGATCATGTCGATCCTGGCTGCGGCCATTGCCCCTGCCATCATCCGCTATATCGATAAGTCAAGAAAAGCAGTTGATATTGAGACTGCGCAGTGTATCTTTGAGGCAGCCAATCTGGCATCCGCATCCTGGGATGACGGCGTTAACGAAGGCTGGTCCGTTGCGATCGCCGCAAAGGTAGCGCCTCAGACCGTTAATTCCAACGGTCACAATCATGATGTTGACAGATCGGATAATAAAACCTATAAGATCTATCCGGTTGCCTGGGCTCGTGGTGTAAAGAAGGGTAATTGGGAGAATTCCGTCTTCAAGAGTGCTCTTGATAACGGTGCCAACGGTGATCTGCAGCGAAAGTTCACCGACGAGTTCCTGAAGAACCTGTATCACCGGGACGGTGTCGGCCAGTCCTACAACGGTGTGGCCGGAACGAATGCCTACGACGGTGAGAAGGATCAGCTTTGCATGGAGTTCCGTTACAAGAAGGACGAAGGCTACGGAAAGCCGGAATGCTGGATCCTGTATATTCGCGGCGACAATCATAAGCCCGAGGTTTGGATCGGCATCAAGCAGGGTTCTGTAAAAGCCAGATACCGTCTGTATCCGGATCCCTGTAAGGAATACAAATAAAATACAAATATGATATAACAGGCACTTCATAACAAGAAGCATGACAGAGGGAACGTCCCCGTATCACATTTTCATGTGACACGGGGACGTTCCCTCTGTCATATCTATATTAGAACTCGATCCTTCCGCTGGCTCCGCAGGGAAGAACCAATCCATTTGAAGATACCGGAAGTCCGATCTCCTCTGCAGCCACCTTTCCGGACAGCCCGGACCGTTGTGTCTCTCCCACCCGCTTCTGCCACGGCGTAAGCACCGCAGTATGAAGCATATAGGAAAGTACAGCCGGCTGAAGACCCGTGGTGTAGGAATTGATCAGGAAGAACAGTGGACGGTCGGAAAGCAGCTCGCTTGAACGCTGTAGAAGCTGATAGACCAGATCCTCCAGCTTCCAGAGCTCACCCTTGGGACCTCTTCCGTAGGAAGGAGGATCCATGATGATGGCCTCATACTTCTTCCCTCTCCGGATCTCTCTTTCAACAAATTTCATGCAGTCATCCACCAGCCAGCGGATGGGTGCCTCACCAAGGCCGCTGGACACGGCATTTTCCCTAGCCCAGGTCACCATTCCCTTGGAGGCATCCACATGGGTCACCTCCGCGCCGGCGGCAGCTGCCGATACAGTGGCTCCTCCGGTATAGGCAAATAGATTCAACACCCGTACCTTACGGCCTGCATCGGTTTCCTTCTTTATTAGAGGATAGAACCAGCTCCAGTTTACTGCCTGCTCCGGGAAAAGCCCGGTATGTTTAAATGCAAAGGGCTTCAGATGGAAGGTAAGATCTCGCTCTCCCAGCCCGTACCGGATCGTCCACTCCTTCGGAAGGTCATGGAATTCCCACTCTCCTCCTCCGGATTTCGACCTATGGTAGTGTCCGTTCAGCCGTTTCCATTCCGGGATCTGCTTCTCCGTACTCCATATCACCTGGGGATCCGGCCGAAGCAGTGTATATGTACCCCACCGCTCCAGCTTCTCGCCTTCCGAGCAGTCAAGCACCTCATAATCCTTCCAACCATCTGCAATCCACATACGGAAATCCTTTCAATAGGAAATTTCTCACTTATTTATTCGTCATGATCTTAAAGATCTTCTTAGGTGAAAGATTCTGTCCCTTGTACAGTGCCATTGCCTTATAAACCTGGCCTGCAAAGTATACCAGCAGCAGGGAAAGGCCCACAACCAAACCCACGCCTGCAGCTCCGGTACCAAGACTCAGTGACCCAAGCACCAGTGAAGCCGGAAGCGTGAGTGCCGCAGTAAACGGACACAGATTGATCCAAAGCGGTGCCGTCGCCGGATCCAGGCCCTTGACCATAACCACCATATATGAGATCACCAGAATCATAACAAAGAAGCCCTGATTGCTGGCCGCCTGCTCCTGGGTACTGGAGATCGCACCGGCGAAGGCTGCCAGGGATGCATACAGCAGAATACCGAAGATCAGAACAATGATGGCCAGGATCACCGGAACCGGACGGAACAGATCCATGGAACCAAGGCTCTTCAGGAATACGATCACCGGAGCATTTGCATCCGGGAAGAACTTATCCGAAAGGATAACACCGGCGAAAACGCCCCCCGCCAGCATGGCGATCCAGAAGAAGAACTGCATAAGACCCGCTGCCAGAACACCCAGAAGCTTACCGAAGATCATAGCCTCGGGCTTCAGGGAGATGAGCATGGTATCCATCAGCTTGGAGGACTTCTCCATAACGATATTCTTTGTAATGCTGGCGCCATATGCCATAACCACGAAGTACATGATCATGCAGACCAGCATGGTGATGACCAGGTTAAACACCTGGAGGATCTGCTGATTGTTCTGCTCATTGGCGATCTTCTTGTCATTCAGAAGACTTTCGCCCTTCTTAAATCCGGACACATTGAAGATGTCCGTATCCGAGGTCTTGGTCAGCTCAGCCATATCCGCCAGGGAGATTCCCTTTGCAGTTACGACGAACATCATTTCCGTCTGGTTGTTGATAGCATCATAAAAATGTTTCGCCACGTCCGGCTTAATGTCCGTGCCGTCCGGAAGAACGATCTCCGCCGAGACGGTGCCCTGGTCATCCTGTGTCACGGCAAGCACAAAAGATTTCGTTTCCCCGGCATCCTTGATCTTCTGGAGTCCATCCTCCACAGAAGGAACCGTCACATACTCGATCTTATCATAACCGTCACCGTTGATGGTCTTTAATAAACTGAAATCCGCATCCTGAGTGATGGTATCTGCCACATAGATCTTATCCGCGCCGCAGGACTCCAGCTTCTTGTCCTTATCCTTGTTGGCATTGTAGGACACAAGCACCAGGATACCTGCCGGAAGCAGGAACAGAATAATACCAAGTATAAAGGTCAGCAGCTTGTAGCCCGTCGGCGCCACCTGATTATGGAAGGTGAACTTGAATACTTTACCGAAATTCTTAAACATTTCCCAGTCCCTCCTTCCTAATACTTCGCAGCCTTAAAGATGGTGGCAAGCTTCGGCTTGCTGGCATCCATAAGAAGCAGATTCCGATAGGTTTTCGCAGCGAGTATGACCATGGCCACGAGAATCGCAATCTGAATGGCCAGGGAGCCAAGGAATACAGGCAGCCCGATCCGTCCGCTGACATAAGCCACCGGTGCCATGACATAGGATACCGGCGGGATCAGAGCAATCTTCAGGATCATTGACTCCTGCCCGACTCCCAGCATGGAAACCAAATAGGCAACCATGACCAGCATGGTAACAATTCCTGTCGCACTCTGCTGATCCTCGGTTTTTCCGCAGGCTGATCCCAGAACTCCGGCAAGTACACCGAAGGAAAGCAGCGTAATGATCAGTTCAACAAAGAACACAATAAAGCCCGTCACTCCGTAGCTGGTGAAGATGGCCAGATTAAAGCTGCCCTGCGAACTCGCGGCAGACATATCCACATTGAAGCCATTCTTCATCACCACATCCACGATCATGGCTCCGCCAACGCCCACAATGACTGTGGTAGCCACAAATGTCAGCATTCCCACAACCTTACCCATCAGGAGCGCCATTGGACGTACACTGACAAGCAGAGATTCAGCCAGCTTGGACTGCTTCTCCTCATTGACGGAAGAGATAACATAGCTTCCTGCCAGAGATGCCACGATCATGATGAGCATGGCGAATCCAAGTGTCACGCCGCTAAGCTCCGCCTTGGAGATCGTATGACTCTTCTCATCCGCATACTCGGCCGAGGTGACCACATCCCCCTTTGATACACCGGAATTGATGGACTGGATCGTCTTCTCATCCAGCTTCATCTCACGTTTCCGCTGGGCTTCAAACAGATTCTTGGCATAATTCGCCGCATGATCCATACTACTAACCTGGACATCGGAGGTATCCGCCCTCACGGCATCCGAACTGTAGCCCGTGGCGGTCGCCTTAACCACTACCAGGATATCCTTCGGTCCCAGCTTAGCCATAAGCTCGTCAGGATCGGCATCATTCTTATTGTAGACCGTAACCGCATCCGGTTTCAGGAACCCCGCCTTTATATCCTTATCCATCTGCGGAGTGATATCGATGCGGCTCAGTTCAAAATCGGTTTCATTGTAAATGTACAGCTTCTCGGCTTCGATGTTCTGCAGGTGATCTTCCAAAGAACGCTTTGTAGCATCAGTTCCACTGTTCATCAGATACATGAGGGGCTTCATGAACATGATCATCAGGATCATCACGATCGCACTGATAAGGAAGCTCTTGTTCTTCAGTGTCTGCATGAGGGTAAAGCGGAATACGTGACCGAAGCCCTTCAGGCTGTAGATATTCTCTCTACTGCTGTTCTTCACTTGCCTCGTCACCTACCTCTCTTACGAAGATCTCATGAAGCGTGAGCTCAGAGAGATCGAATTTAACAACGGGGATATTCTTTGCAATGAGATTCTTCAGCAGCTGATTGGCCTGCTCGTCACCGGTCACACGGATACGATACTCATGCTCCTTCTCGGAAAGGATCTCTGCGCCAACGGCCTTGATCTCCTCGGAAACATCCTGCTCCACCTTCAGGATCAGGTTTACACGGCCGAAGCCCTTCTTGATCTCATTCAGATTTCCGGACAGAACCACCTTGGAACGATGCAGGATGGTGATATCCGTACAGAACTCCTCCACAACCTCCATCTGGTGGCTGGACATGATGATATATTTACCCTTGGCAATCTCTTCCCGGACAACCTCCTTCAGGATATCCGCATTTACAGGATCCAGACCAGAGAAGGGCTCATCCAGCACGATCAGCTGCGGGTCGGAAAGCAGGGCGATCAGGAACTGGATCTTCTGCTGATTACCCTTGGACAGCTGGTCTGCCGTCTTCGGCTTTGCCTTTTTCTTCTTTGCTCCAAACTGAGACGTCTTCGCTGCCTGCTCCTTCAGATACTGCGGCTGTTCCTTCTCCAGAAGCTCTGCAGCCTTCTCCGGATAGAGATACTCCTCTACCTTCAGGCGCTCTGCCCAATATGCGATACGGTCTGTCAGCGTCTGACCCGTAACGCCGCGAAGCTCACCGAAATAACGGATCTGATCCATCAGTGAATACTTCGGATACAGACCACGCTCCTCTGCCAGATACCCGATATTACAGGTATCGAAATTAAGAGGCCCGTCATTCCAGAGCACCTCTCCGCCGGTCTTCTCCAGCATTCCCAGTGTCATTCGGATCGTGGTACTCTTTCCGGCACCGTTACTGCCCAGCAGCGCATACACACCGGGACCGGGCATCTCGAAGGATATGTGGTCAACAACCACTTTGTCTCCGTACTTCTTGAACAGATCTTTTACAACAAGTCCCATCCTTTACCTCCACCTATTCTCGTTACTCATCCTCGTCCCAGATTCTTTCTTCCATGGGAACGTACTCTTTGTGCATGCCAACATATTTGTATGCCGGACGGATGATCTTTCCGTTGTT
>CADBRW010000208.1 GCA_902797155.1 uncultured Lachnospiraceae bacterium | reverse complement strand
GGTCATCAGGGTATTGATCTGATACTGCATGGTCTGAACGCCGCTCTTCAGCTCGTCCTCCAGACGCTCCTGGATCATGGCTTCCAGAGTGTCATCATCCACCTTGCCTGCGAAATTATCCTCGAAGATCTTCCTATACTTCTCATAGCTCTTGCGGAGATACTTTCCGAGATGGATCATATCCACGGACTGTCCGCCGTACTGAGAGGAAGCTACGGAAGCGATGATCTGTGTGGTAACGGTGCAGGCTACCTGGAAGCTCTTCGGACTTTCGATGAGCTTGCCGTTCATGACGGTGCCGTTGTCCAGCATGTCGCCGATATTGATGAGGCAGCAGTTGAAGATGGGCTGCAGGAAATAATCGGCATCATGGAAATGCAGCACGCCGTCATCATGAGCCTTGGAGATCTTCTCCGGAAGCAGAACACGGCGGGTCAGGTCCTTGGAGACCTCACCTGCGATCAGATCGCGCTGTGTAGAAGCAACGGTTGCGTTCTTGTTGGAGTTCTCCTCCATAACATCCTTGTTGCTGTTCTTGATCAGACTGAGGATGGAATCATCCGTGGTGTTGGCCTTACGAACCAGCTCACGTGTATAGCGGTAGATGATGTAGGTCTTCGCCAGGATATATTTCCCATCCTCCATCAGCTCCTGCTCGATGATGTCCTGGATATCCTCTACAAGGATCCTCTTTCTCTTCTTGTTCTCGATGCCCTTGACGATCTCCTCGATCTTGGCATCGCAAACCTTCTCCTCGGGCTCAACCTCGGCGTTGGCCTTCTGGATAGCTACAACGATCTTGCTACGGTCAAAATCAACAATATGACCATCCCTTTTAACTACCTTCATCCCAAAATCTCCTCTACCAATTCTTTGTAATCAGGTTGATTAAGGCGATTCTTCTGTCGAATCGCCTGCAAGAATTGATTATAGCACCCTTCTTTTTCTTTGTAAACCCCTAAAATACTAAATATTGTCGATTTATGTCTACCAAAACACTATATATTGTGTCGCGAAAATGTTTGTTTTCCGGGAAAATCACGGAAATCTGTGCTTTTTTCGGTCTGACGGGACAGATATTTAGTGGATTTTCCATGAAGAATTCCAAAATCCTCTTTCCATTTTTACAGCAGTGTGATATAACGTTGTAGTGTCCGGGACCCGGGGTTCCGACAATCTTATTATATAGGTAGAAAGTGAGTAGATATCCATGAGGAGAAAGAAAGCACATCTGCTGCTGGCAGGGTGTCTGGGTCTCAGCCTTCTGGCAGGCTGCGGAAAATCCAGTAACCCGGCTGAGGCTTTGAAGAACAGTTATGCCCAATATGTGGATCTGGGAGACTACAAACAGATACAGTATACACCGACGGAAACAGCCGTGACAAGCGAGCAGGTTGATTCAAAGGTGAACCAGCTGGTAACACAGAACGGCACGAAGGTTGAGAAGAAGGCCGGAACTGCCATGCAGGGGGATACCGTGAACATTGATTACGTCGGATCCATCGACGGAGTTGAGTTCAAGGGCGGATCCACCGGCGGAAAGGGAACGGAGATCACTCTCGGCTCCAGTGGATATGTTGCTAATTTTGATGAGCAGATCGAGGGCCACAGCCCCGGAGATACATTTGATGTAAATGTTACCTTCCCGGAGGATTACGGCAAGGAAGAACTGAACGGCAAGGCGGCGGTCTTCAAGACTACACTGAATTCCATCGTTACCACAGAGTATCCGGAGCTGACGGATGAATTTGTGGCTGAAAAGACGGAGTACAAGACAGTTGATGAGTATCGTGCTTCAATTGAGGCGGATCTGGTTAAGACACAGGCAGAGAAGGATATGGAGACCGATAAGGAAAAGCTGATCGATCAGCTGATGGAAACCTGTGCCGTAAAGCAGTATTCCCAGGCAGAGCTTGAGAATCAGACCAAGCGTCTTACCGATCAGGTGCAGAGTACGGCTTCTGCATACGGTATGGAGCTGGATCAGTACATGATGGCCATCGGCTATGATGCGGATAAGTTCCAGGAGGAGATCCGCAAGGCGGTTGAGACCTACACAAAGCGGAAGATGATCCTCTGTGCCATTGCAGAGAAGGAAGACATCAATGTCTCCAAGTCAGAGGCTGATGCCAAGGTTCAGGAGCTGCTGAAGTCCACCGGCCTTTCAGATGTCAGTGAACTGAATTCCCGTGCAGGCTATACGGATGAGGATTATTATTACATCGTGCTTGAGGAGAAGGTAGTCGATTTCATTTATGAAAATGCGGCTCCGAAGACTAAATCCACAGAGGAGACAACTGCAGCTCCGACAACGGAAGGAGCTTCCGCTGAAACGGCATCTACAGAGGCTGCATCGGCAGAATCTGCATCAACGGAAACGGCATCAACGGAAGCTGCGTCGGCAGAATAGAAATATGTGTTGACAAGACCACTCCTTAGTGGTATCATATCCTAGCGACGTTTCGGAAGGAACGTCCTACGCAGCTGTGGCGGAATTGGCATACGCGCATGATTCAGGTTCATGTCCGCAATACGCGGGTTCGGGTTCAAGTCCCGTCAGCTGCACTCAGATAATTACTCCGTTTGGAGTTTACCATATTATAGGAAGGGAAGAAGGTATGGCTGAAGAGAAGAAGAATATCCTTACTTATGAAGGCTTGAAGAAGCTCGAGGATGAACTTCAGAACCTGAAGGTGGTTCGCCGCCGTGAGGTTGCTCAGAAGATTAAGGAAGCCAGAGAACAGGGCGACTTGTCAGAGAATGCTGAGTACGATGCAGCCAGAGATGAGCAGCGTGAGATCGAGAATCGGATCGCCGAGATCGATAAGATCCTGAAGAATGCCGTTGTTCATGAAGAAGATTCCCAGAATTCCGAGACCATCAACTTCGGATGTACGGTAACCTACGAGGATATGGAGAGTCATGAGAGCTTCACCTACAAGGTGGTAGGTTCCACAGAGTCCAACATCCTGGAGGGCAAGATCTCCAACGAGTCCCCCATCGGTTCCAAGCTCATCGGTTCCAAGGTCGGACAGGTGATCACGGTTGAGACCCCCAACGGAACGCTCAACTACAAGATCACAGATATGAGATATGCGGACTAGGATCGGAATTAACTGCAAAATGTAAGTACATAGGGATGCCCGAGGCATCCCTGTTTTTTTATCAAATGTTCCGCTGAGGGGACAGGAAAAAGAGGTGCAGGATTATGGCTGAAGAAAAGAATCAGAACAAGGGACAGGCACAGCAGCAGGATCTGAATCAGCTGCTGAAGGTTCGTCGTGAGAAGCTCGCCGAGCTGCAGGGTGCAGGGCAGGATCCCTTTGTGATCACGAAATATGATGTGAGCTGCCACACCACGGAGGCAAAGGAGGCATTTGACGCAAAGTGGCCCAAGCCGGCAGAGGGCGAGGCTGCACCGGAGATCCCGGAAGAGGAGAGGATGAATGTCTCAGTCGCAGGACGTCTTATGTCCAAACGTGTCATGGGCAAGGCATCCTTCGGAAATCTGCAGGATCTTAAGGGAAACATCCAGCTGTATGTGACCCGGGATGAACTGGGCGAGGATGCATATAAGGCATTTAAGCGTATGGACATCGGTGATATCGTGGGTGTGAAGGGCTATGTCTTCCGCACCAAGACCGGTGAGATCTCCGTACATGCCAAGGAAGTGACACTTCTGACCAAGAGTCTGCAGATCCTTCCGGAGAAATTCCACGGACTGACCAATACCGATATCCGTTATCGTCAGAGATATGTGGATCTGATCATGAACCCGGAGGTAAAGGATACCTTCGTAAAGCGTTCGAAAATCATTTCCTCCATCCGTCGCTTCCTGGATGAGCAGGGCTTCATGGAGGTTGAGACCCCCATGCTGGTATCTAATCCGGGCGGAGCGGCTGCACGTCCCTTCGAGACACATTTTAATGCGTTGGATGAGGATCTGAAGCTTCGTATCTCTCTGGAGCTTTACCTGAAGCGTCTCATCGTTGGCGGCATGGAGCGTGTCTACGAGATCGGCCGTGTATTCCGGAACGAGGGTGTGGATACCCGTCACAACCCGGAATTCACTTTGATGGAGTTGTATCAGGCATACACCGACTATCACGGAATGATGGACCTGACAGAGGCTATGTACCGCCATGTGGCAGAGGAGGTTCTTGGAACCACGAAGATCACCTACCAGGGCGTAGAGATGGATCTGGGCAAGCCCTTCGAGCGCATCACCATGGTGGATGCAGTGAAGAAGTACTCCGGCGTGGACTGGAATACGGTTGCCGACACCGAGGCTGCCAAGGC
>CADBRW010000207.1 GCA_902797155.1 uncultured Lachnospiraceae bacterium | reverse complement strand
GTATACCTTGCCGTTGATGCTGACCGCCGGAGCGATACCGCAGGCTCCGATGCAGCGGAGCGCGTCGATGGTAAAGAGTCCGTCCTCTGTGGTCTGTCCGGGACCAACGCCCAGAAGCTCGGAGAACTTGTCGATCACCTGCTGTGCACCCTTGACATAGCATGCCGTTCCGAGGCAGCAGCCGATGACGTACTTTCCCTTCGGTTTCAATGAGAAGAAGGAGTAGAAGGTAACTACTCCGTAGATCTCGGCTACAGAGATACCGGTCTTTTCGGACACGACCTCCTGAACCTCCAGCGGGATATATCCGTACTCGTTCTGGATATCGCTGAGGATCATCATGAGAGGAGTCTTCTCATCCTTATACCGGTCGCAGATCTCGCGGATCCTGGCCGCAGCTGCGGCATTCAATTTCCCCATAGGTTTTCCTCCTGAATAAGATAGAATAAGACTTTTTTATCATACCAAAAAACGGGGGGATTCACAAGGAAAAATAAGGGTCTCTCCCATGAAAAAAGGCGGTCGTCGGACCGCCTTTCGAGAACGGAGATGAACCTGACCGTTCTCATTTTTCAAATATGAGTTTCGTGCCATTTTGCTCGATGGATATCGTGCCCTTGTCGGTGTCGATATTACCGGAGTATTCCCGATAGCTGTCATAGAAACGGATGGTGCTTCCGCTGATCTCCACATCGCAGGTGCCCTTCTGGTTCAGGAAGGTCATGGTGGCTTTGCCACCCTTGATCTTGATGGTGAAGTCATCTACGTTCAGGCCCATGTTCTTCAGCTGCTCTGTGGTGACTGATATTCCGTTCATTTCCGCACGGACGAAATCGTAGGTTCCGTCCTCCGGTCTGCTCCGGAAGATACCAAGCATCCAGCCGACCACAAGAGCCACGAGAAGTGCGGCAACGATGATCACCACAATGCTGAGGGAGTTTTTCTTCTTCGGTATGGGAGCGGGATCGCCTGCCATGGGTCCGCCGTAGGGGGGCATGCCGCCACCGCCACCGGGTATGCCGCCACCGCCTCCGGGAACGCCGCCTGACGGGGACATATACGGATCAAAGCCGGTAACGACAGGTGCGGCGGATTCCTCCAGGGGGGCCATCCTGGCCTCACGATTCGAGGGGTCTGCCCCGAAGGGGTTGGCCGTCTCATTATTTCCGCCTACCAGCTGATACTTCCCGTTTGTGGGTTCTGACGGTGCAGGTTTCACGGGTTTTGAGGGCTCCGCCAGGGCGGAAGCCTCCGTTGGCTGTACCGAGAATCCGCAGATCGGACACGTTGTTACACCGGAGGGAACATCTCCTCCGCAAACCATACATTTCATAACTCTAACCTCACTCTTTCATTCGTCCTATAAGACATTGAAATTGTAACATCAAATGCGATAAAATTACAACAGTAAATAAAAATGTAACGGTGTTTTTTTTAGTTGGAGAGTCAGGATGAGAGAGAAGATCAGAAAAAGGATCGTTTTTACCGGTCAGGTGCAGGGCGTCGGGTTCCGCTGGCATGCCAGACGGGCAGCGGATGAACTGAGACTGACGGGCTGGGTGCGTAATGAGTACGACGGCTCCGTGACCATGGAGGTTCAGGGGACCGAGGCGGAGATCGACCGCATGCTGCAGGAGATACAGGCGGGCAGGTATATCGATGTCCGTGACATGGAGGTGAAAAAGATCCCCGTGGATGAAAATGAGCGACGTTTTGTGGTACGCGGGTACTGACTTTTGGGTGCAGAATGCGGGCATGTGATGATTGCGTAATCCGCTGATTTTTGTTACAATATTTTTATCTTTGTGTAATCCGAGGGAATAAATAATGAGAAATGTAAGAAACAGGAAATATCCCTATTATGAGAACCCCGAGATCCGGAATCTGAAGGACCTTCTTGCCATAAAGGCGGAGGCGCATCCGGAGAAGCCGTCCTTCGTTTATCCCGTTAAGGACGGCGAAGTGAAGAAGAGTTATTTGGATCTTTACAACGATGTAAATGCGCTCGGGACCTGGATGTATGCCCGCAAGCTGCAGGGAAAGCATATCGCCGTCATCGGAGAGAATTCCTATGAGTGGATCGTTACCTTCCTGGCTGCCATTTGTGGTGGGGCCGTGGCGGTGGCCATCGATAAGAGTCTTCCGGAGGATGAGATTCAGACGCTGTTGAAGAAGGGGAACTGTGACTCGGTCATGGTCAGCGGTGCCTACAGGAACAAGATCAACAAGAAGTCTGCGCGGAAGATCTACTGCATGGATGACTTCGAGGCGTATCTTGAAGAGGGGCGGGGCCTTCTGAACAAGGGAAAGACGGAGTACAAGAAGTACAACGTCCAGCCGGATAAGACCGCAACCATCCTTTTCACGTCAGGTACCTCCGGCTTCAGCAAGGGCGTGGAGCTGACAAACAGGAATATCACCTTTGAGATCAATAATACCTGCAAGCTGTTCCGTCTGGATGGAAATGTGGTTGCAGTGCTTCCCTTCCACCATGCCTTCGGTCTCATCGTAGGAATTATGATGGTGCTTTACTACGGGCAGACTGCATTTATCAATAAGAGTTTAAAGCAGGTGAAGAAAAACATGGAGGAGTTCCAGCCCCAGACCATGTTCCTGGTGCCCATGTTCGTGGAGTTCTTCCACCGCCAGATCTGGGCGGAGATCCGGAAGAGAGGCAAGGAGAAAGCCTTCCGTACACTGATGAAGAGCACGAATATGATCCGGAAGATCGGTATCGATGTCAGAAAGCTGACCTACGATTCCATCCGCAAGGTGTTCGGTGGCAATCTACAGTACATTATCTGCGGAGGTGCACCCCTGGATCCCATGTATGTGGAGGAGTTCCGTACCTGGGGTATCGAGATCCTGAACGGTTACGGGACTACGGAGTGTTCTCCCTGTACGGCGGTCAACCGTCCCTTCCATCATCTGGACGGCTCCGTGGGACAGATCGTTCCGGGTATCGATGCCCGCGTAACGGAGGAAGGCGAGATCGTCTTCCGCGGAGATCTGGTCATGAAGGGATATTACAATGATCCCGAGGCTACCGATCTGGTGCTGAAGGACGGCTGGTATCACACCGGAGACCTGGGTGTGATCACGGATGACGGTTTCATCAAGCTGACAGGACGGAAGAAGAATCTGATCATCCTGAGCAACGGCGAGAATATCTCACCGGAGGAGCTGGAAATGGACTTCGCCCGTGACGACGGGGTTCAGGAGGTTCTGGTCTACGACGAGCAGTCGAAGATCGTGGCAGAGATCTTCCCTGTGGAGGAGCGCCTCGGGGATCAGGCATATTTCGATGCCCTGAAGGATAAAATAAATAAAGGACGCCCGCTCTATAAGCAGGTTGTCCGCGTGAAGCTTCGGGATGTGGAGTTCATTAAGAATGCCAGCATGAAGATCGTAAGGCATAAGAACATCTTCCCGCAGCAGTAGTTTCATCAGCCGCAGAACCCCGGGCCTATCCTGATTCTGCGGTTGGTTTTATGCAAATGTGGAGGAACAGATGACGCGACGTGGAACATTTGAATTATTCATTGAAATGCTCTGCATCACACTGGGAGCGGTGATCGCGGCCTTCGCCGTCGAGGAATTCCTGGTGGGCTGTACCATCCTGGACGGAGGCGTGGTGGGCATTTCCATCATGCTGAATTCCCTGCTGAATATCCCACTCGGGCTTCTCACGGTGCTGTTGAACATTCCGTTTCTGATCATCGGTTCCAGAAAAATGGGGAAGGGGTTCATCATCAAATCGGGCTACGCCATGCTGATCTTCTCCATATTTCTTCAGGTGTTTGCACCTCTTCGAAATATGACGGAGGATTATCTTCTGGCGGTCTGCTTCGGCGGCGTGATCCTGGGCCTGGGCGTGGGGATCGTGATCCGGTTCGGCGGATGCCTTGACGGTACGGAGACGGTGGCCATTCTGCTGAACAAGAAATTCAAGTTTCCCGTGGGGCAGACGGTGCTCATTTTCAATATCGTGATCTTTGCCGTCGCAGGTGTCTGCTTCGGCTTTGACCGTGCCATGTACAGCCTGCTGACCTATTTCATCACCTCGAAGGTCCTGGATATCGTGGAGAACGGTACCCAGCAGACCAAGGCGGCGATGATCATCACCGATGACGCAAAGGAGATCTCGGAGAAGATCTATCAGCGTCTTGGTAGGACCGTCACCATCATGGAAGGAGAGGGACTGGTCAGCGGAAAGAAGGTCATCCTCTACTGTGTGCTGACGCGCCTGGAGGTGCGGGAGCTTCGGGATATCATAAGTTCGGTGGATTCCTCCGCATTTATCGCCATCAGCGATGTGTCGGAGATCATCGGACGGCATATCAAGAGGACGGAGGATCTCATCGGATCGGAGGCGGCAGGAAAGAAAGAGGGAGACTGACAAATCGTCTCGATTGTATAAAGATAGAGCGAAACGGCATAACGTTCATATAATTCGTTGCAATACATTATTATTTCGATATAATTTAAAGTGTGTCATTTTGCAGTGACACGGGATCTGCAGCCGGCAGGTCCGAATGAAAGGTAAAGGGGAATGAAAATATGTTTGTTCTTTTCACTGACACGGATACGGATCTCACGCCGAAGGAGGCGGAGGAGTTCGGATATCATCTGATCAGTATGCCGTACAGTATCGATGGCAAAGAGACACATCCGTATGTTGATTTCGAGGAGTTTGATTCACATGCTTTCTATCAGCAGCTGAGAGACGGTGTGCTGCCCAGCACCAGTGCCATCAACGCATTTGATTATAAGAAGTATTTTGAGCCGGTATTTGCAGAGGGGAAGGATATCATTTATGTCCATTTCTCCAGAGCCATGTCGGCTACCTTTGAGTCCATGGACCAGGCGGTTCAGGAGCTGAAGGAGAAGTATCCGGAACGGAACTTCTATACCGTGGATACAAAAGGGATCACCATCGGAAGTCTGAATATCGTAAAGGAGATCGGTGATCTTTATAAGGCGGGCAGGAGTGTCGAGGAGATCCTGGCCTGGGCCAGAGCCGAGGTGGACCGGTTTGCGGTATATTTCTTTGCAGACAATCTTACCTTCTTCCGCAGGAGCGGAAGAGTTTCCGGATTGGCGGGAGTAATGGGAAATGTGGTTGGCGTCCGTCCCATCATTCACATGGATGATGAGGGAAAGATGGTCAGCATCGGCAAGGAACGAGGCAGAATAAAGGCCATTGAACGTCTGGTGCAGTACGTGGATGAGATCGCTGAGGATATCTACGGTCACCGCGTCATCATTGCCCATGCGGATGCACCCCAGCTTGCGGAGCGCCTGAAGGAGCTTCTGGTTGAGAAGTACGGAGAGGATCTCAGGGTTGAAATAACGGTGGTGAATCCTACGGCAGGAAGCCACTGTGGTCCGGATACCGTGGGCGTAAGCTTCCACGGAAAGTATCGCTGATCATTTTCATAAGCGAGGGGGATTATAGAGAAGGATGATCGAGGTTGTAGAAGTAAAAACGGCAAAACAGCAGAAAGAATTTTTGGAATTCCCCCTTCGACTGTATCGGGGGAATCCCTATTTTGTACCGCCCTTATACGGAGACGAGAAGAAGATCTTCCGCAGTGACTACATATATTACGATACCTGTGAGGCGGTGTATTTCAATGCCTATAAGAACGGGAAGATCGCCGGACGGATCTCCGGTATCCTTCAGAAGGCGGCGAATGAAAAGAACCATGAGAAGCGGATCCGCTTCACCCGTTTCGATTCCATCAATGATAAAAAGGTGGCAAAGGCCCTTTTTGATGCCGTGGAGGACTGGGGACGCAGGAAGGGCATGGATACCATCTGCGGGCCCCTCGGATTCTCGGACCTGGAGAGGGAGGGACTGCTGGTGGAAGGATTTCAGGAGCTTTCCACATTTTGCGAGCAGTACAATGCCCCGTATTACGGGAAGCTGATCGAGTCGCTGGGATATGAGAAGGAAGTGGACTGGCTGGAGAGCAGGATCTATCCTCCGGAGGAGGATGACGGCTCCCTGGAGAAGCTGGCGGATTTCGTGATGAAGCGTTACAATCTGCACTTCGGTACGGCCAAATCTCCCCAGGATTTTCTGGATAAATATCAGCAGCAGTTCTTCGATCTGCTGGACGTGGCGTATGACGGGCTTTACGGAACCGTGCCTTTCACGGAAGGCATGAAGAAGATGATGATGGACAACTTCAAGCTGATCATCGACCTCAGGCATATAGCGGTCATTCTGGATGAGAATGAGAAGATCGTCTGTCTCGGACTCTGTTTCCCGTCCATCGCAAAGGCGGTTCAGAAATCCTTCGGACATCTGACACCTGCCGGGATCTCACGGATCCTCAGGTCCATAAAGCACCCGAAGGTCCTGGAGCTGGGGCTCATCGCAGTGGCTCCGGAGTATATTAACCGGGGAATCACTTCCGTCCTTTCGGCGGAGGTGCTGAAAATGCTCAGGGAGGACGGTGTGGAATACGCCGAAACGAATCTGAATCTGGAGAGCAATGTGGCCATACGGAATCAGTGGAAGAGATTTAAGGCGGTGCAGCATAAGCGCCGCAGAGCCTATATCAAGAAGTTATAATGGGGGATAGTGATATGAAACTGGTCATTGACTGCCTCGGCGGGGACAACAGCCCGGAGGCACAGATTGAAGGAGCGGTTATAGGTATCCGGAAGCACGCGGATCTAAGCGTCGTTCTGGTTGGAGACGAAGGGGTCATAAAGACCGTGCTGGAGAAGCGCGGCGTCCATGATTCCAGGGTGGAGATCGTTCATGCCCCTGGCGTGATCACCGGAAATGACAAGCCCACCGATGCCATTCGTCTGAAGAAGGACAGCTCCATGATCAAGTCCATCTCCCTTCTTCGGGAGGATGAAAGTGTGGACGGCATGGTTTCCTGTGGCGCTACGGGAACCCTGGTTGCAGCGGCAACCCTTCGGATCCCCCGTGTGGAAGGTGTGCGCAGACCTTCCTTCTGTCCCATCCTTCCCACCATGACCGGCGGGATCGTGGGTGTCTGCGACAGCGGTGCAAATGTGGAGGTGACTCCGGATATGCTGCAGCAGTTTGCCATCATGGGAAGCCGCTATCTGGAAGCTGCATACCGTGTCAGAAAACCCAGGGTTGCCCTGCTGAACATCGGCGTGGAGGAAGAGAAGGGGGATGACCTCAGGCGCGAGGCCTATCGTCTGCTGAAGAAGACGGAGGGCATCACATTTGTGGGGAACATGGAAGCGCGTGAGCTGCTGACCGGAGACTATGATCTGGTGGTCTGCGACGGCTTCTCCGGAAATGTGCTCTGCAAGTCCGTGGAAGGCACGGCACTGGAGCTCCTGAAGAAGATCAAGAAGGACATATACTCCAAGAAGAAGTACCAGATGGGTGCACTCCTCATGAAGAAGATGTTCAAGGAGGAGAAGGAGTTTATGAATTACCAGAACTATGGAGGAAGCGTGCTTCTCGGAAGTGAGAAGGTGATCGTGAAGGGCCATGGAAGCGGGGACCGGGCGGCTATGAGGGCCTGCGTCGATCAGGCGTACCGGATGATCCGCAACAATATGAATCCTAAGATCGCGTCATCCATCGCGGCGTGTCTTACGGAGGAAGAGAAGCAGAATCAAAAATAGATTTATATACAAGGAGAGAGAGTATGTTTGATGAAGTAAAAGAGTTACTGGTAAAGCAGCTGAAGCTGAAGGATGCCTCCGTGGTAAAGCCGGAGTCCAAGATCAAGGAGGAGCTGGGAGCTGATTCCATCGATATCCTGCAGCTGCTGATGACACTGGAGGAATCCAAAGGCATCACCATTCCGGATGAGGAGCTTGCCACATTTTCAACCGTAAAGGATATCGTAGATTATCTGGAAGCACGGGTATAGTATGTGGGAGGATCTGAAAAAAGACTGGGCCTTTAAGGACTTTCATTTTCGGGATCTGCGAAAGAAGGAGTACAGACATGTGTTCCTTCTTTTGTACTGGCCGTTTTTTGTGGTGGCCTTCTTTCTGGTGGGCGCCATCGCCCAGGAGAAGGACTATGCCGTGATCCACTGCGGACTGGACGACATGATCCCCTTCTGCGAATACTTTGTGATCCCCTACATCATCTGGTTTCCCTTCTGGATCCTGATGGTGCTGTATACCCTGGGGTTTGAGCCGAAGACCTTTGTCCGGCTGATGAAGTATCTGATCGTGACGCTGACCATAACCATGACCATCTATGTGATATGGCCCAACGGACAGGACATGTGGCCGGATCCCCTGCCCAGGAAGAACTTCTTCACCTGGATCGTGGGGATCGTCTACTCGACGGATCACAATACAAATGTGTGTCCCTCAGAGCATGTCAGCACCGCCTTCGGCGTGGTGTTCGCAGCCATGGATTCCAAGAGGTTCTCCGGAAAGCGGAGCATCTGGTTCTGGATCATCGCCATTGCCATTACGCTTTCGGTGGTGTATATCAAGCAGCATTCGGTGCTGGATATCCTGGCAGCGATACCGGTGATACTTATCGGATATTTTGTGGGATTCTTCCCGAAGAGGAGGGAGAAGACGGAACCCTCGTAGTGAAAAAAGGACAGTCCGCGTGTCACAAGTAAACAGAGATACCGCCCGGTGTTACATTTCAATGTAATACCGGGCGGTATCTCTGTTTTTGATGTGTGGCCGTTCCTAGTCCTGCGGCTTCTCAAGGGCGGCATGGGTCTCGGATTCGATCATGTCTTCGCGTACGAAGGTGATCAGATCGTCTTCGGTCATGTTCTCGTCCTGTACGACACGGGTTGCCTGACGGTCAATGCAGCGCTCGAAGTAGTTACGTACGAGACGCGCATTTGCGAAGTTCTTGGTCTTGCCGTCCACCATTCCGCGGAGGTATGCCTCTGCCATGGTTGCAGCGCTGGGTGTGAGGGAGTAGTCGGTCTCCTTGCACATGTACTTGAAGATCTCCATCAGCTCGCCTGCTTCGTAATCCGGGAAGTGGATGTACTTGTTGAAACGGGAACGGAGACCGGGGTTGGACTCGATGAATTCCACCATCTCCTTGGTGTATCCGGCAACGATGACGATGAAGTCGTCACGGTCGTCCTCCATACGTTTCAGAAGCGTATCTACCGCCTCCTGACCATAGTCGCCTGACTCCTTATTGTGGGTCAGGGAGTAAGCCTCGTCGATGAAGAGGATACCACCGATGGCACGGTTGATAACCTCAGTTGTCTTCATAGCGGTACCACCGGAGAAATGGTCTACCAGTCCGGAACGGTCAACCTCGATGAACTGTCCGCGGCTTACCACGCCCAGCTGCTTGTAGATCTTTGCCAGCAGACGGGCCACGGTGGTCTTACCGGTACCGGGGTTGCCTGTGAATACCAGGTGGAAGGACATGTCGATTCGCTTCAGGCCCTTCATTTCACGGAGACGGCGCACCTTGATGATGTTGATGAGGTGCATTACATCGTCCTTAACGGATGAAAGACCGGTCAGAGCCTGCAGCTCGGAGATCAGTTCGTCCAGTGACTTTTCGATCTCTTCGGATTCATCCTGTCCGCGGCGGTTGCCACCGACACGGTTCTTACCGCGGTGCAGATCCGGTCCGTCCTGTGCTTCCTGCTTCTGGAAGTTGGAGAACTCGGTGATGTCATCCGCACGCTTCTTCATGATATTGTATCCGGATACATTTACCGCATTCTTGGATACGAAACGTCCGGACTTTGCATCGAAGGAATTAACTCTTCCGATATCTGCATCGGAGGTGTTGTTGAAGTGCTCGCTGCTCTTGTTGGAACCGGTACGCTCAACCTCCTGTGTCTTCGCCTGAATACGGGAGGAGGGAACATTTACGCCTGCTTCTTTCAGTGCGTTGTTCAGGACCTCGATATGATCGGTCAGCAGCTTACGGGTGGATTCGTGTACCTTATCGTAGTTCAGGAAACCGTCGCCCAGCTTACGGAAGGAATCCACGATAAACTTGGACTTTGCTACATTTCCCTCAGCCACACCTGAGTTGGGATCCAGGTCTGCCCGGATAAAATAGATCAGGGACTTGGGAGGCTCCTTGAGATACTCGGGGTTGCTGCATTTCTCTCTTACAAATTCAGCGAAACGTTCGCCGGTCCTCATACGGAGATTGCTCTCGATGTACTGAATCTGGTCCGCTGTCTCCGGATTGCCCGGCTCATACAGGTGGCCCAGGAAGACCAGCATGTCAAATCGGAGCAGGTCTCGAAGAGGTGTTCTCGCATCGTCCGGGAAAACGGCTCCGTTCTTGTTTACTTCATCCGCATAAGCAATACACTCTGCAATGGTGTTCTGTAAGTTTTTAATTACCATATCTGCTTCTCCAAACTAAACATTATTCTGCCTGTCGATCCCCCAACCGAACAGACATAGCCATTATAACATATTTTCTTTTGTCGGTCACCGCAAAGTTGCATTTTTTTGTAAAAAAATGTAATTCCTCCGAAGGTGGTTTACAGAAAAATACAGCCCCTCCGCCGGACTGCTGTCAGTCAGCGGAAGAGCTGTAAATTTTCTATGGTTTTTCCTATTCGTCGTCTTCGATCTCTTCATCCGCGCTGCCGGATTCCAGGAATCTGTAGATGCCGGCACCGATGGCTGCACCGATGAAGGGGCCCAGGATGAATACCCAGAGGCAGTCCATGGGTGAGCTGTTACTGTTGAAGAATGCCATCAGGGCAGGACCCAGGCTGCGGGCAGGATTTACGGAGGTTCCCGTAAGGCCGATGCCCAGGATATGAACGCCTGTCAGAGTCAGACCGATGATCAGTCCGCCGAAGGAACCGTGTCCCTGCTTCTTTGAGGTGACACCGAGGATCGCCATTACGAAGATGCAGGTAAGAACGATCTCTACAATGATGCCGGCTCCGGCGCTGTCACTTACACCGCCGAGACCGTTGGATCCGTATCCGCCTGTCTTGTCCGTAACCTTGCCGATATCGAAGATGGCGGCCAGAAGAGCGCTTCCGCAGAAGGCACCCAGACACTGGGAGATCACGTAGCCGATGAACTCGGGAACGGTGATCCCGCCGTTGATCAGAACGGCCAGAGATACAGCCGGATTCACATGTCCGCCGGAGATATTTCCCACGCTGTATGCCAAAGCCACAATGGCAAGACCGAAGGCCAGAGCCGTCAGGATGTAGCCACCTCCGTTTTCGGAGTCACATCCCACCAGCATGGCGGTTCCACAGCCAATAGTTACAAGAATAAATGTGCCGATGAATTCGGCGATGAGTTTGCGAGCGCTTGCCATAACAACCTCCTTTACTAAGCAACAAAATTCTCCAATTCGATGGTATCACAATTGGTTCGTAAACTCAACAGATTCTTTATGTAAACGGCTATTATCTGACCGAAACTGAGGGTTGTAACAAAAAGAATTAAGTATTACCATAAAAAGAGAAATGTGATGCGTATCCTGTTCATGGTTCTGAACAAATCCATGACGAAAGGAAAGGAATTAAAGATATGAAAAAGCGGATAGGAAGAAGATTCGGAAAATGTGCCGCATACGTGCTGACGGCAGGTATGCTTCTGACAGGCTGCGGAAGCTCGGGGGGAAGCACCTC